>JANNCX010000351.1:0-5973 GCA_031387145.1 Salinibacterium sp. | reverse complement strand
GCCCTCGCGGATGCCGGCCTGCTCGTGGCCGTGGGTGTCCTCATCATCGCGGGAGGAGGCGACCAGCCCTTGAGCGAGCTCGGGTCGACCGCGGGCTCGCTCGGGGAGCCACTCGGGGCGACAGTGGCGGTCCTGCTCGTCATCGCAGCGCTCGCGCACTCGAGCCAGCTCCCGTTCCACGGCTGGCTTCCGTTCACCCTCGCCGCGCCTACCCCGGTGTCCGCGCTCATGCACGCGGGGGTCGTGAACGCCGGGGCCATCCTGCTCGTGCGATTCTCGTCCGTGATCTCGGTCTACGAATGGCTCATGGTCGCGATCGTGCTGATCGGCGCCGCAACTCTGGTCTGGGCATCCGCAGCCCGTCTGGTACGCCCGGACGTGAAGGGCCGGCTCGTCTACTCGACGATGGCGCAGATGGGCTTCATGATCATGGCCTGCGGCCTCGGCGCCTACGCTGCCGCGATCTTCCACCTCATCGCGCACTCGCTGTTCAAGTCCTCTCTGTTCCTCGGAGCCGGCCTAGGCGTGCGTCGTTATCTCTCCCGGCTGGACCGGCCCGTCGGGCAACCAGTGAACGGAGCGCGACGGGTACTCGCCGTGCTGATCGCGATCGTGATTCCGGTGACCGGCTTGATGGTCGCCGAGTTGCTACTCGCCGCGTCGATCTCGCCGGCGAGCCTTGCCCTCTTCGCGTTCGCCGCTGCCACGGGCGTGATCACCTTGGCCGCGGCTCTGATCGGCCGATTCACTCTCGGCACGCTTCTGATTGGCAGCGGCGGGATGCTCGTGCTGGTCCTCGCATACACCGCATTCCTCAACGCCTTCTCGGTGGCGCTCGATCCCGTTGCCGCGTCGGCGCCGGCGCCCGCCTGGCTCGTCGCGATCCCGGCCGCAGCGCTGCTCATCCTCGATCTTCTCACCCGCACTCGGGCGACGTCATGGCTCGGCGATCTGGTCTACGCCCGAGCGCTCACTGCGACAACTCCCCGGTTGTCCCTCGCGAGAGGTCTCCCCCGATGAGTCTCGTTCTCCGCGCCCAAGTCGCTGCCGCCGCTCACGACATCGTGCCCGCGTGGCCGCTCGACTCATTCATCGCCGTGAACCCTCTCGCGGGGGCCGAGGGCCGTGCGTTCGGATCGGGTGCCGATCCCGATGTGCTGATCGCCCGATCGACCGCCGACTCCGTCACCGACTTCCATCGGGGGCGCATCCCCGTCGAGGCGCTCGAGCGAGCCCTCGTCGCGAGGTTTCCCGCGCTCGCGCAGACCGTGCCGGTCGGGGGAACGGCGCTGCCAGCATCCACCATCGTGGCGCTCGACATGATCGAGCACCCGGTCGTCGCGACCGGGCCCGAACCCGTCGAAGACACTGAACTCGACCGCTCGCTATCAACGTGGATCGCCGCCTACCTGAACCCCGACGCACTCTGGGCCATGCCCCATCGCGAGATGGGCTTCTACGTTGCTTGGCGTCGGCTCGCAGTAGCCGACCCCAGCCTGCCCCGGCCGTCGCGCCGCCGGATCTCGGGCGCGCCAGAGAGTGCGGATGCCGCGCTCGAGGAGGTGGTGTCAGAGGTCGCGCCGGGCGATCTGCGCGACTATCTCCGTGCCCAGCTCGCCCCGCTACCAGGGTGGGTGGCCCACATCAAGTGGCGGGCCGAGAAGGTGGGCGACATCGACTTGACGAACTACCTTGCCGTGCGGCTCACCCTAGCCCGCGCGCTCGGGGGCGTACCGGTCGCCCTTGAGTCGGCTCCGGCGGCGCCCGTCGACACCACGTGGGAGCGGTCCGGCCGTATCGCGGGATCGCTCGCCGGACGCAGCGCGGGGCCGGAGGATGTCGCGGCCGTCGCACGGGTGCTCGCAGAGCATCCGCCGGCCGAGCATCCGCTCTCCTGGCAGGCCGCCTTTGAGGACGCCTACCGCGCCGAGCTGTTGGGGAGTCTTCGATCGACCCCCGAGCCGACCGAGCGCCCCGACGTACAGGTGGTGATGTGCATCGACCCGCGGTCGGAGGGCCTTCGGCGGCACCTCGAGCGCTACCGCGGGGTGGAGACTCTGGGGTTCGCCGGGTTCTTCGGCGTGCCGATACGGTTCTCGCGCTTCGCGGCGCAGGGGGCGATCAACGCTCTGCCGGCGCTGCTCACCCCCCGGCACCGGGTCACTGAGCGCCCCCTTGACGCCCACGCCGCCGAGGCAACCGTCGCCTCCGCACGCCTGCGCGGGGCGCTCGGCCACGCGCTGCACGCCGCGGACTCCTCGACGACGAGCCCGTTCGCGTTCGCAGAGACGGCGGGCTGGTTCTCCGGTGCGCTGACGGCACTGCGCACGCTCGCGCCCTCCGGCCATGCCCGCCTCGAGCGCGCCTTCTCGTCGCGGCCCGAGGACCTGCCCACCCGCCTGACCATGGACGAGAGCTTCACGCTCGACGAACGTGCGTCGATGGCCGCGACCGCGTTACGGATGATGGGGTTGACGCGGCTCGCCCCGCTCGTGGTTCTCACCGGCCACGGCTCGCACTCCACCAACAACCTGTACCAATCGGCGCTGGACTGCGGAGCCTGCGGCGGCAACCCGGGCGGAGCCAACGCCCGCGCCGCAGCAGCGCTGTTCAATGACCCCGACGTGCGGGCGGCGCTGGCCGGGATCGGTCTCGCGATCCCTGACGACACGGTGTTCGTAGCGGCCGAGCACGACACTGTGCGCGACACCGTGACCGTGCTCGATCGCCAGAGCATCCCCGGGTCGCACATCGAGCGGGTTCGGGAGTTCGACGAGCTCCTGGCAGAGGCGGGCGCTCGGCTCGTCACTGAACGCGCCCGCGACCTCCCCGGAGCCCGCTCCCGACACACAGTGGCTCGCGTGCGACGGCGGGCCGACGACTGGGCCGAGGTATACCCCGAGCTTGGACTCGCCGGCAACGCCGCAATGATCATCGGTCCACGCGAGTTGACCCGAGGCGTCGACCTCGACCGTCGCGTGTTCCTGCATTCCTATCGCCCCGAGCTAGACCCCGACGCCTCGGCACTCGAGACGATCATGACAGCGCCGCTCATCGTGGCCCAGTGGATCAACCACCAGTACTACTTCTCAACGCTCAACCCCAGCACCCTCGGGGCGGGGACGAAAACGATCCACAACGCGGTCGGCACGCTCGGCGTGCTCGCCGGGCACCGCGGCGACCTGCGCCGCGGGCTGCCGTGGCAGTCCGTGGGATTCGGCAGCGATCTGCTCCATGAACCGATGCGCCTCACCGTGGTGATAGAAGCGCCCCTAGAGCGAATCGGCCGCATCATCTCGGGCAACCAAGTACTGCGTAACCTACTCGACCACGAGTGGATCACCCTCACCGCCCGCGACGACATGCACCACCGCTGGCATCGCTACACCCGCTACGGCTGGGCGCGCGCGACCCCCCTCACCGTTCGCCAAAAAAAGGAGACCCTCGCATGAAGAACCTCACCCCCATGACCCGACTCGAGATCGTCGTGCCCGCCCGCGACGCCGCTGCGATCCGCGAACTGATCAGCTCAGCCGGGGCTACGGGCTACACCTCGGTGTCCGGTGTGTCCGGTATCGGCCATCACGGGCAGCACTCCGGGTCGCTGCTGTTCAACGAGTACGACACCCTGACGATGCTGATCACCGTGCTGCCGGAGGACAAGGCGGGCGAGCTCATCGATGCCGTGCGCGAACTGCTCAACGCCTCCAGCGGCGTGATGTTCGTCGCCGACACCTATGTGTCGAGGCCCGAGTACTTCCAGTGACGTA
Organism: Salinibacterium sp.; assembly: GCA_031387145.1. GTDB lineage: Bacteria > Actinomycetota > Actinomycetes > Actinomycetales > Microbacteriaceae > Rhodoglobus. Next base: position 2,203 of record JANNCX010000351.1, on the reverse strand, counting down.
AGCACGCGCCGCCTACACGAAGCAGACCGTCGTGTTCGCGACAATGGACGGTAGAGAGATGCTCGCCGCCGCCACGGTGAAGTCGCGGCTCGGAATGCAGATCACCGGACGGCTCTTCGCAATGGCCTCGGAAGGCAGCTCATCTCAACTCAATTCGGCGTGCGCAGCATCGAGATTCTGCTGTTCGTGACGAGCTCCGTGGACTCGAGATCGTCGAGCGCTCCACCGAGTTCTCACCCGTCCCATCCCAACAACGACTGACCCTGCAGGCCCGATCCGACGATGATGCCGTCATCCACAAAAGCGTCAACTCGCGCGACACGCTCGCGGACATTCAGGGGTCATCCGACTACATTTTACCGCCCAGAGTCACGACGCGCTCACGGTATTCCTCGGTGTTCAACTCGCCGCGGGCATACCGCTCATCGAGAATCTGCCGCGGTGTCGAAGTCACCGCCGTAATTGTGGAGCCTGCCCTCGTCGCAGCCGTCGAATTGCGAATCAGAGCCACCACAAGAACGACGAGCCCAACGACAATCAGACCGCCGACGACCCACATCCAGACCCCGCCGTTATATCCGTATCCCCACATCATGATCGTGCCTTTCCAGCATTAGCGCGTACGCGCGGCGGTGCCGTTGCACTCGTCCACACCAGCATCATCCGAGCTGAGCCCCGGTGCTAAGGCCATTGGTCCCGCGGTTTTGTATCCTCAAACTGAACGAAGGGAGATCCCACGATGCAGACCCCTGAAGTTCGAAAGGATGTACTGAGCGGCGCCCTTACCTGTGTGCTCGGGATCCTCACGGTAGGGATAGGTATTTACTTCCTCATCTTGCGGGCCCGCTACTTCCAGAAGACCTCCGGCGAGCGGGCGTCGACCACAACTGCTCTGCCACCCGCCTTCGTGGATTGGCTCTTTTCCACATGGGTCGAACAGAGCAATTCGAGGCCTCGCCATAAAATGACGAAGCCTCGAATGATTGGTGCGCCCGGAGGGATTTGAACCCCCGGCCTATTGATCCGTAGTCGAAGGTCGTATGCCCGGAACTATGCGGAAGTGGCCGAAATCCCCCTAGAACACTGGTGATTGGGTGCGACGTCCATGACATGAGCTGACCAAGATGCTCTCCACGGGTGAAATGTGGGCACGGTCCGAAACTCACAGACGCGTTTCCCCGAAGTTTGCAGCGATGATTACCCTGGCGACATCGACACACAGTGGACCACGTCATCGTTGGGCGACAAGAGCATCGGCAATCTGTTCGGTGGTTGGCATCCCTGCAAACCCCGCTGGAGTGCGGTAGATCCGGCACGCGAGATCGCCGGCAAGCGCAGCATCCGGGAACAGGTCCACTCCCGCGAAAGGAATGTCGGCGATCCGGCGAAGTCCAACGCTGCGGCCTGGGCCGCGTCCTCGACGGTCACCACCGAGACTCTGGCGTCCGATGCGCCAACCCGCGACAAAGCTTCATGGAGGCGGCTCACTGTTTTAACTTAACTGGGGCATTCGTTGATGTAAAGCAACTCGACTTCCATGGGCGCCATTCTGCACCGGCAGGCAAGAATTCCGAGGGGCGCAGCGCTTCGAGGAACTCACCACTGCCAGATGTGGTCGTGTGCGACTGCGCTGCAGCTAGCAGCCTCGATCGTAGCGTTCAGGCTGGAGTCAGCGTCCTCGGGTGAACCTTAGGAGATTCACCACTGCGGAAGGATTTCGAATGAGGGCAAACGGGACCACTCCCGGGCACGGGTTGCGCCTTCTCGGGGCCGCCATTGCGCCGCTCCTGGTGCTGGTCGGCTGTGGGTCGCCGGCGGGATCTTCCGCCGGCGGCACCGCGACGGATCAGAGTTGCGGAAAGCAGCCCTCGTTCGACGCGAAGAACTTCGTTGACCCGTGGCTCGACACCAACCCCTACCACCCGCTGAAGCCCGGCCTGCAATGGGTCAGGGGTGGCTCGACACTGGTCGGTGGGCGTGAAGTTCCACACGAGATCATCACGACGATAACGGACGTGATCAGGGTAATAAACGGTGTGCCAACGATCGCCATGCTGGACGAGTCGACCGATTCCGGCGAGGTGAGTCAGGTAGGGATGGACTACCTCGCCCTCGACCGTGACGGCAACGTGTGGATTCTTGGCGGCTACACCGAGGAGTACGAAGGCGGAGCTTACACAAACTCGGAGGACGCCTTTCTGGG
>JANNCX010000334.1:0-4780 GCA_031387145.1 Salinibacterium sp. | reverse complement strand
TCGTCTTCTGCGTACTGCAGGTCGACGGTGAAGCCCTGCTCCTCGAGGGTCGCCTTGAGTGCATCGCCATCGGCGATCCAACGCTCGGACGACTTCGTGGGCATTGCGACGCCGATCAGGCCGCCTTCGCCACCGGTTCCGCTGTCGCCGGCCGGTGCACAAGCCGCGAGGCCTGCAACCATGGCACCAGCAGCAACGAGAGAGAGAATAGTCCTCTTCTTCACTGTGTTTCCTTTCGATTGATGGACGTCTGTGTCGATTTTTGGTGCTTTGCGTTCGACTTCGTCCATGAAAGTCGAACCCCTGTCCGGAACGAGGGTTCCGGCAAGTTTGTTACATTCCCTGCGCCAGTCGGTAGTAGGCCGCGTTCCAGCGGACCTCTTTCTGGAACTCGCGCAGGGATGTGTTCTCGTCAATGACGAGAAGTTCTGTTGACGCCATGTCGGCGTAATCGCGGAATACATCCACTCCCACGGCGGTCGACATGACCGTGTGGTGTGCAGCACCCGCAGTGAGCCACGCTGCAGCGGATGTCGCGAAGTCGGGCTGTGGCTTCCACACCGCTCGTCCGACCGGGAGGTTGGGCATCGGCGCATCGAGTGGCACGTTCGTGACCACGTTTGCCACGAGGCGGAACCTGTCCCGCATGTCACTCAAAGCGACGACTACAGCGGGCCCCGAATCGGCCGTGAAGACGAGCCGCACGGGATCCTCTTTGCCGCCGATGCCGAGCGGATGAATCTCTAGGCTCGCCTTTTCGCTCGACAACGTCGGGCTCACTTCGAGCATGTGCGCGCCGAGAATCTTCTCTTCGCCCGGGGTGAGGTGATACGTGTAGTCCTCCATGAGGCTCGCGCCGCCCGGGAGCCCAGCACCCATGACATTGGCAACGCGCACGAGGATCGCGGTCTTCCAGTCGCCCTCGGCGCCAAAACCGTAGCCGTCGGCCATGAGTCGCTGCACCGCGAGACCCGGCAATTGACGAAGGGCGCCGAGGTCTTCGAAGCTCGTCGTGAAGGCCGAGAATCCGCCCGCCTCGAGAAAGCTACGCAAGCCCAACTCGATCGCCGCGCCGTAGCGCAGCGAGTCATGGCGTTGTGCGCCGGCGCGAAGTTCGGGCACGACGTCGTACGTCTCCTCGTACTCGCGCACGAGAGCGTCGATGTCTGCGTCAGAGGCTGCGTGCACGGCATCCGCTAACTCGTTGACACCCCACGTGTTGACCTGAACACCGAAGCGCAACTCGGCCTCAGTCTTGTCGCCTTCGGTGACCGCCACGAAACGCATGTTGTCGCCGAAGCGCGCGAGCTTCATGTTTTGGCTCGCGTGCCAGCCGGCAGCCGCCCGAGACCACGTTGCAATGCTCGATGTCACGGCGGGGTTCGACGCGTGACCGACGACGGTCTTACGCGAAATGCCCAAGCGAGACTGGATGTAGCCGAACTCGCGGTCACCGTGAGCTGCCTGGTTGAGGTTCATGAAGTCGAAGTCGATGTCGCTCCACGGCAACGCGACATTCGCTTGAGTGTGCAAGTGCAAGAGCGGCTTGCGCAAAGCGTCGAGTCCCGCGATCCACATCTTCGCGGGGCTGAAGGTGTGCATCCACGCGATGACGCCGATGACGTTCTCGGCCGCGTTGACCTCGAGCGCGAGCCGCTTGATCGACGCGGAGTCTTTGAGAACGGGCTTCCACACGATCGTGACGGGAATATCGCTTGCCGCCTCTAGTGCGCGCGCAATCTCTTGGCTCTGCTCGGCAACGTGGCGCAAAGTCTCGTCCCCGTAGAGGTCTTGGCTTCCCGTGAGAAACCAGACCTCGTGTTCGGCGAGGTTCGGGATAATACTGCGCGCGGTCACTTGAGTGCTCCTACGGGGTTTTGTCCGTAGACGTTCTGGTACCGGTCGAAGAGTGAATCGATCGCTGCTTGCGGAAGCGCGATGGGCTCACCGAGTTGACGAGCGATGTGCACGGTGCGCGCAACATCCTCAACCATGACGGCGGCCTTGACCGCGTCGCGCGCATCCTTGCCGATCGTGAACGGGCCGTGGTTCTGCATGAGTACTGCACGTGAGCGGTGTCCAGTGAGCGTCTCGACGATTCCGCGCCCGATCGAGTCGTCACCGATGATCGCGAATGGACCGACGGGAATCTCGCCGCCGAACTCATCGGCCATCGCCGTAATGACGCACGGGACCGCTTCGCCGCGAGTCGCCCACGCGGTTGCGTAGGTCGAGTGCGTATGAACGACTCCACCGACCTCGGGCATGTTGCGGTACACGTACGCGTGAGCCGCGGTGTCGCTAGAGGGAGAGCGCTCCCAGCCTGGCGTGTTCGGTATCACGTTGCCGTCGAGATCGCACAGAATCATGTTCTCGGGGCTCAACTCGTCGTAGCTCACACCCGAGGGCTTGATGACGAACAAGTCAGCGCCGGGAACTCGACCCGAAACATTGCCGCCCGTCCACACGATGAGGTCGTAGCGCACGAGTTCTTCGTGAAGCGCCGCAATCTCGTCGCGCACTCGCGCGACGGCAACTTGCACCTCGGGGCTCAGGCCGGTCATGCCATCACCGCCGCTGGTTGAGTAGACCGCGAAGCGGTCGCATCGAAACCCGCCGCCCCTGAGGCTGGTTGAGTAGACCGCGAAGCTGTCGTATCGAAACCCGCCGCGTCACGCCGCATCGCCTTGAGCCGGTGCATGACGTCATTGCCGCCACGGCCGAAGTAGTCGTGCAAGAGGCTGTACTCCGCAAAGAGCGCGTCATACGCGTCGGCGGATGCCGAATCCGGCGCGTAGACGGCGGTCGTGACTTTGCCCATCGCATCCGCTGCCGACCGCACGTCTGGGTAGGCGCCCGCCGCGACAGCGGCGTGAATTGCGGACCCGAGCGCGGGGCCTTGAGCGCTGCCAATGATCGAGATGGGCATCCGGAGCACGTCGCTATAGACCTGCATGAGAAAGGGGTTGCGCAAGAGGCCACCCGCGACGATGAACTCCGTGACTGGCACGCCCGCGTTGTTGAACGACGACACGATCTCGCGCGTTCCGAACGCCGTCGCTTCGAAGAGCGCGCGGTAGATCTCTTCTGGCCGCGTCGTGAGCGTTTGGCCGAGCACGAGTCCGCTCAACTCTGCGTCGACGAGCACGGAACGGTTTCCGCCGTTCCAGTCGAGCGCGATGAGCCCGTGGCCACCGACGGGTTGGTCTTTGATGAGTTCGGTGAGGTGCTCGTGGATGCTCCGACCGGCGGCCGCGGCGTCCGCGAAGTAGCTCGCGGGAACCTGGTTCGCGACGTACCACGCGAAGATGTCGCCGACCCCGGATTGTCCTGCTTCGTACCCGTAGAGTCCCGAAACGATGCCACCGTCGACGACGCCGCACATTCCGGGCACCTCGAGCAGGGCATCCGAATTCATGACGTGGCACGTTGAGGTGCCCATGATGGCGACCATTTGGCCGGGCTGAGTCGCCCGCGCTGCGGGCGCCGTGACGTGCGCGTCGACGTTGCCGACCGCGACGGCAATGCCTGCCGGGAGGCCAGTCCACTGCGCCGCTTGCGCCGTGAGGGCACCGGCCGAGGCGCCGAGCTGACCGATGGCGTGTGCGACTTTCGCGTCGGCGAAGTCGGCGAAGTCGGGATTGAGCGCCGCAAGGAATTCGCGTGAGGGGTATTCGCCGTCTTGCAGGATTCCCTTATAGCCGGCCGTGCATGCGTTGCGAACGTATGCGCCCGTGAGTTGCCACACGATCCAGTCGGCCGCTTCGACCCAGTGGTCCATCGCGGCGTAGATCTCGGGATCTTCTTCGAGAAGCTGCAAGCCCTTCGCGAACTCCCACTCACTCGAAATGAGTCCGCCGTAGCGCGGGAGCCACTTCTCGCCGCGCTCGGCCGCGAGTTCGTTGATGCGATCGGCTTGAGGTTGCGCCGCGTGGTGCTTCCAGAGCTTGACGTATGCGTGGGGCCGGTCGGCGAACTCGGGCAGCTCGTTGAGCGGCGTGCCGTCGGAGGTCGTGGGGATCATGGTGCACGCCGTGAAATCCGTGCCGATTCCAATCACTGCCGACGCGTCGATTCCCGCGGCTACGAGCGCGGCGGGAACAGCGTTCTTGAGCACGTCGACGTAGTCAGACGGAACCTGAAGGGCCCATTCGGGCGGCAGGGCCGCACCCGTTGCATCCAGAACCGTGTCCATTACAGCGTGGCTGTAATCGTGAGTAGCCGAGCCGAGCTCAGCTCCATCCGAATCCCGCACGACGACCGCGCGACCGGAAAGTGTTCCGTAGTCAACGCCGACGACGTACTGCTCGCCTCGGATTGAACTCACTGATGACTCCGTTGTCTGGATCGCTGCTGTGGGGCCCGTGATGTGGTCAACCCATGTGACCGTTCACAAAGCGTGTCGCAATGCTACATGCGAAACGGTCACATATGTCAAGCTCAAAGGTCACGACCCGATAACTCTGGTCGCTACGCTCGGGATCGAGCGGATGCCCCAGATCAAGCCGGCCCGGTCGATTCTCGAATGACGAGCTCGGGCGGGATCTGCTCGTGACTGAGCGCGACGTCGCCGCGCAACTCGCCGAGGAGCAGCGACACCGCTCGACGGCCCACGTCCGCGAAGTTTTGGCGCACGGTTGTGAGCGGCGGAAAGAAGTGTGCCGCTTCGGGGATGTCGTCGAAGCCGACGACCGACATGTCGCCGGGAATCGATAGTCCCATCTCGCGACACGCGTGCATGAAACCGAGTGCCATTTGGTCGTTGCCCGCAAAGACCGCC
>JANNCX010000331.1:0-13487 GCA_031387145.1 Salinibacterium sp. | reverse complement strand
GGGGAGGAGTACCTCCTCAAGCGTCGCCTTCTCTACAGGCTTTCGACAGGCGAAATTGTCGGCTGGTGGGCGACGAAGCTTGTCCATCCGTTCCGCCACTTCTATAGCGCGCTCAACGCAGTCGACTACTTCCGAGCCGCTTCATTGCACGACGGCACGGCTCCCGATCCGCGAATGGCCGAGGCCATCGAAATGATTAGGGATGCGCGCGAGCCCGATGGTACCTGGCTACAAGCTCGCCGTCACCCGGGTCGAGTGTGGTTGGAGGTCGACGTGTCGGCGGGGGAGCCATCCAAGTGGCTCACGTTTTACGCCGTGCGCGCGCTCAAATGGTGGGATGCCGCGACCCGCGACTAGGTCGCTCGACGTTTGCCGATCCAGCCGCCGAGAACCGCCCCAACCGTCACGATCGCCCGGACACGGCTCGTTTCACGATTGATCCGATCGTCGCTTCGTCGGCGGCGGTGAGCTGCGACACTGCGTATGAGGTCGGCCACATCGTGCCGTCATCGAGATTCGCTTGATCGCTGAATCCGAGAGTTGCGTATCGCGTGCCGAATTTCTCGGCGCTTTGGAAAAAGCAGACGACTTTGCCATCGATCGAGTACGCGGGCTGTCCGTACCAAGTGCGGGGCTCGAGCTCGGGTGCGCTTGCCATGATGACGGCGTGCAGTCGCTCGCCGATGGCACGGTCGGGTTCTGGCATCTCGGCAATCTTTGCGAGCACGTCGGCAAGCCCGTCGGCCTTGAGATTCGCCGCCTTGAGTTCCTTCGCGCGCTCTCGCATTGCAAGCCGCTCCTCTTTCGAGAAGCTCTCACTCGCGGCGGATGACTTGTTGCTAGCGTTCATGGCAAATCCTTTCTTTCGGTCCTGAATCTCCAATCATGCGCCACGTGGCCAATTAAGATTTGCGTCATGACCGAGTTCGCTCCGATGCCGCGTGAATTGCACACGGAACGCCTCCGCCTTCGCTGGTGGCTGCCCTCGGACAGCGCTGACGTTCGGCGGCTGTGGTCCGAGCGCGATCCACGATCACTCAGGCTCATCGATGCCGACGGCCACCCTACCGAGAACGAGATGCGGGATCGGATATCTGCTCAACTTGATGAGGGCGAAAGCACGGGACTCGGGATGCTCGCGATCGAGCTGCAGTCTGGCCCAGGCTTCATCGGCTATTGCGGGCTCACTGTGGGTTCGGCGACCCAAGAAGAGCCCGAGATCGCTTTCGAACTGTTTCGGTCGGCACACGGTCGCGGATACGCGACTGAGGCAGCACAAGCTGTTATTGATGTGGCGCGGGGGACTGGTCGCTCGCGGCTCTGGGCGACGGTGCGCGAATGGAACACGGCGTCGCTCCGAGTATTAGCGAAGCTGGATTTTTTCGACAGCGGGCGTCGCACTGAGGACGCCGAGCGGGGGAGCTCGGTGTGGATGACCAGAGACCTCTGACACGCCCAACAAGAATATGACGAACAGGGGTACGCAATATTGCTGCTCTAGGCGGTGCCTAGTGGATTCTTAGTTGTCACTCGTCGAGTAGGCGTCGCATGATCCAGCGTGTCGCGCCACCGCTCTGTGAGAGCGTGGGAGCGATCCGTGCGAAGCCCGCCCGCTCGAAGAGGTTCGTTGAGCCAGGAAAAGCGAACGCTCCGCTGACGCGGCCGCCCGCGCTGGCGACGGGATAGCCCTCGAGCGCAGGGGCACCGTTGTCGCGCGCGAAGTCGACTGCGCTGTCAAGCATTGCCGCCGCAATACCTTTGCCGCGATTGCCCGGAGCAACGACAAGACACACGACACTCCAGACTGGAACATCGTCCAGTTGTTGGATTGTGCGCGAATGGGTGAGGCGATGGAACTCGCTTCGCGGTCCGACGCCACACCAACCGACGGGCGTGCCATCCACATACGCAACTAGCCCGGGACCGGGGTCGCGCGAACACAGCGCTCTCATCGCGGTCGGACGGGAACCGGGGATGTCTACATTCAGTTCGGCGGGCGACACGCGATACGTGAGGCACCAGCACGCCCGGTCGGGGTTGGAGCGCGGACGCAGCACCGAACTCACGTCCTCGAACCGGCCGAAAGCAGGCAGCACCTCAATCACATGTCGATCCTCGCAGAACCGCCCCCGGCCCTGACCCGTCTGCCCTAAGAACAATGTTCAGTTCAGTCGGTTGGTGAGGTGGACGGTCACCGTGTCGCCATCGGTCTTGCCGATGCGCTTGCGAATGGCAGCCGACACTGGGAGCTTATGTGTGCCGTCGCCGAGTGCCATGAATGCCCCGCGGAATGGCTCACCGTCGATGGTGCCTTCGACTTCCACCAGTCCGCGGGTTCTGAAGATCGTGGCTGTGTCAGGCAGCTGAGCGCAGGTCCAGGTGTCACCCTCGCGTGCCTTCCCGAGGGTCGAGGTGAAGGTGATGTCGAGTGGGGTGGGCGTTGTTGTCATGGGGGAGTCCTCTCAGTTGAATGCGCCGACCACGGCTCCGATGACGACGAGTGTGACCAGCCTGTCGCCGAAATGCACCGCCCCGAGCGGGATCGGTGGGCTCTCGTGAACGACCGACCCGAGCAAAATTACCGCCGGCAACGAAGCGAGCGCCAGCCCCAGTAGCGCACCGCCGACGGCGCCATGCCAACCAGCGGTAGCCATAAGACCAACTTCTTGACATAATGTGCATTATCGGATGTAGCAATAGGTAGTGAAACTGCACGAATTGCGACTATGCCCCGCCGAGCTAGCCGTTGAGGTAGCGCGAAATGGCTTCCGCGGCGGCTTCGTGATCGATCGCGTCGGGCTCGCCCGACATTGTAATTGTGCCGACGAGCTCGCCTCCGACGCGAATCGGAATGGAGCCACCGTGCGCCTTGAGTACGGAATGATCTAGCGGCAGGTCGGTGAACTCGGTTCCCGCGGCTTCGTGGCGAAGCTTCACGAGTAATGAAGGTTCTCCGAATTCGCGAACCACCGCGGCCTTGCCCGCGAGCCAGGGATCGTTTTCAGGGCCCGTCGTTCCGAGCTTGGCCCGGAAGACCAAGTCGGTTCCGATGATGATGTCGACTGCGAGGTTGAGCTCCCAATCGATGATGACCTCGACGGCGGTGAGGCCTAGGTCGACGGCGTCGTCGTTCGTGAAGCTCACAAACTCGTGGTTCATGAACGCCTCAATGTCTGCGATCGAAAATTCTGGGGTTGGGCGGGTCATGATTTCTCTTAGGCCATACACGAGGGCAGCTGGCTGCGAACGAGATTGATGAGTTCTTTCGGTTCATAGAGCTCTGACGTGTTCAGGAGATCCCTCAGGGTCCACCAGCGGTGCGCAAGTACGTCGACGCGCTCCTCGTCGGTCCAGTGGTCGTCCGTGGGTTCGAAGGCGTCGACGACAACCGTGAAGAAATTGGCGTGGCCCGTGGCGTGGTCAGCGGCGTCCCACTCGACAGTGAAATTGTGCGACCACACAGTCTTTCCGACAGTAGCTACCTCGAGCCCTGTTTCTTCGAAGAGCTCACGAACGGCGGCGTCGTGGTGGGTCTCCCCTGGGTCGACTCCTCCCCCGGGCGTGATCCACCGCGCGACCCCGCTCGAATCCGGCGCCGTCGTCAAGAACAGCAAGATGCGGTCATCCCGATCAAAAAGTAGAACCCGGCTCGTGAGTCGGTGGGCGCCGCCCGCGGTCATGACGTTAGGACGAAGCGGCGAGAAAGTCGGAGACATCGCCTACGTAGCGCGTGTTGTTCGCCGGGATCGGTTCGACGGCGGCAAGCGCGACTTCTGCCGCGAATTCGCCAACGTTGTATAGGCGGCCCGCGGCTTCTTTGCGAGCCTCAATTGCTCCGGGATTCGCCCGCTGAAGTAGCGTTGCCGTGATTGTGCCCTCGATCATGTCGCCCGAGACGACGACGAACTCGATTCCGTCTTCTGAAAGCGAAGGAATGAGCGCGCGCAGGGCGTCCTCGCCCGCGCGCTTGCTGAGCGCAACGGGAAGATACTCGGGCATCGTCTCGACTGTGTCGATGAAGTGCGCTTGGTGGCTCGTGACGAAGACGACGCGCGCGCCGTCAGCGAGCAGGGGTCGCACCGCGGTGAGGAAGTTCACTTGAGCGTCGCGGTTGAGCTGCATCGCGTAGTCGGCGGCCATGCCACTCTCCATGCCTCCGGAAGCGTTGAGGACGAGGATGTCGAGGCCACCGTATGCGGCGGAGATCTGCTCGACGAGCCCAGCTACGGACTCGGGATCCGTGAGGTCGGCGCCAACCGTGATTGCCTCAGCGCCCGCCTCTTCGAGCGCCGCCACGAGTTTGAGCGCTCGTGCTTCCTTGTTTCGATAGTTGATGACGACGCGCGCGCCGGCTTCGGCAAAAAAGGTGACGGTGTCTGCGCCGATCCCCCGCGAGGAGCCGGTGACGAGAACTCGCTTGCCGGTTAACGATCCGGGGGCAAGTGGATTGGTTTGGGGGGTGCTCACGCACCGAGACTACCAACTACCGCCCGCTCGCTGCTCGCCAACAAAGTGGTAGTTTCGTTCGTGAACCGACACACGAGAGGTGCCGATCTTGGACTTCATTTCCCTGATGAACTATGCGTGGATAGTGTGGCTTGTCCTCATACTCATCTTTCTGATCGTTGAGGTGACAACGCTCGAGTTCACTTTTCTCATGCTCGCCGTCGGTAGCCTTGGCGCACTCCTAGGAGGGTTGCTCGGCGTGCCATGGTGGGGCCAGATCCTGATTGCGGGCATCCTCTCGATCCTCTTGCTCTTCGCGGTTCGCCCTGCGCTATTGCGCAGACTGAAGCGTGGCGGAGATCCAACGCTCAGCAACATCGAGGCGATCATCGGCCTCGGCGGTGTCGTGATCAACGACTTCTCGGGCAACGCGACACACGTCAAGCTCGCTAACGGCGAGACGTGGACCGCGCGCTTCACGACAGACCACGTGCCCGTCGAGGGCGAACGCGTAGTAGTAACTGCAATCGAGGGAGCCACCGCCGTGGTTGCTCCCGCTGAAAGGAACGCATCGTGACTGATCCAGCTCAATTGTTCGGCCAGATCATTCTGGTGATCCTTCTCGCGGTACTCGCGATCTTTGTGCTTGTGATTCTGTTCCGGTCGATCCGGATCATCCCCCAAGCCAACGCGGGTGTCGTTGAGCGACTCGGCAAGTACCACAAGACGCTGTTGCCCGGTCTCAACATTTTGATTCCGTTCATCGACCGGGTTCGCCCGCTGCTCGACATGCGCGAGCAAGTCGTGTCGTTTCCGCCACAACCCGTCATTACCGAGGACAACCTCGTCGTCTCGATCGATACGGTCGTTTATTTTCAGGTGACGGATGCGCGCGCAGCGACGTACGAGATCGCGAACTATCTCGGGGCCGTCGAGCAACTGACGACGACGACTTTGCGAAACGTCGTCGGTGGACTGAATCTCGAGGAAGCACTCACGAGCCGAGACAACATCAACGGTCAATTGCGCGTGGTGCTCGACGAAGCGACGGGCAAGTGGGGCATTCGAGTCGGTCGCGTCGAACTTAAGGCGATCGATCCGCCCCTCTCAATCCAGGACTCGATGGAAAAGCAAATGCGTGCCGAGCGTGACCGCCGAGCCCTCATTCTCACCGCCGAAGGAACCAAACAGTCCGCCATCCTTACGGCCGAGGGAGCTCGTCAAGCCGCGATCTTGTCTGCTGAGGGTGACGCTAAGGCGGCCGTTCTGCGCGCGCAAGGTGAAGCGGAAGCAATCACGACGGTCTTCAACGCGATCCATAAGGGTGACCCGTCGGCGGACCTGCTCGCCTACCAATACCTCCAGACGCTCCCCAAGCTTGCCGAGGGCGATTCAAACAAGATGTGGATCATCCCCTCTGAATTGACGGAAGCACTCAAGGGAATCAGTGCGGGCTTCCTTGGTGGTGCGGGTGGCAAGGGCACTGCCGCCAAGTAGCGTTTCGCACTACTTTGCCCCCGCTCCCCCGCGAGTGTTTGCTCATCGCGGGTTAGCGGTCGATGCGCCGGAAAACACGCTGCTCGCGTTTGCTCGAGCGGTTGCTGTTGGCGCCGACTACATCGAGACTGACGTACACGCGAGCTCCGATGGTATGGCCGTCGTTGCGCACGATCCCGATTTGAGCCGTGTTGCCGGCGCCAAGGCGACGGTTGATTCACTTTCGATGGATGAACTTCGAGGCGTTGATTTGGGGTTTGACCAGGGGTTTTGTTCCCTCAATGAAGCGTTAGACACCTTTGCGGACACTCGCTTCAACATCGACATCAAGGTCGCCGCCGCGATTGCACCGACGGTCGAGGCGATCCGCAAGGCCAATGCTGCGAGTCGAGTGCTCGTGACGTCGTTCAGCGACAAGAGGCGACTCGCTGCCCTTCGGGAGCTGCCAGCCGTCGCGACGTCGGCATCGGCTCGTACGTTCGCGACTGCCCTTGTGGCCGCGCGAGCTGGCAATTCTCGCCTCACTGCTCGAGCACTTCGAGGCGTTTCGGCCGTGCAGGTACCCGAGCGCGCTCTCGGCATTTCTGTGACCACACGACGGATGATCGAACGCATGCACGCCGCGGGTGTCGAGGTTCACATCTGGACGATCAACGATCCCGTTCGAATGCGCGGCCTCTTGGAACTGGGCGTCGATGGGCTCGTGACCGACCGGGCTGATCTCGCACTAGAGGTCGTACGCGCCTACTCCTCACCATAACGTTTGCTGTGAACTGCCTGTGAGCGGGCGAGCGTTGAAAGGATTTGCCCAGCTAGGTGGTTTATAACTGAGATTGACCGCGACTTTAAGAGGAGGCCACACAATGGCAGACCGTAGTTTGCGCGGGATGAGACTGGGAACCCAAAGCTTACAGAGCGATGTGGGCGTCGAGTTTTCACCGCGAAAGAAGAGTGTTTACCGTTCGGCCGACGGATCGACCTTTGAGGTCGTCTTTGCGGCGGATGCGGAGATTCCCCAGCAGTGGGAATCGCCGAAGTCTGGGCTTGAGGGCACGTTGCTTGACGGCGACGGCAAACTCGTAGAGCTCGACCACGTCGACGTGAAGGCTCCTCGAAGCCACTGGGACATGCTCCTGGAACGTCGCACTCGCCCCGAGCTCGAGGAGTTGCTCCAAGAGCGACTCGACTTCTTGCGTGCGCGCAAGGGTCAGCACAAGATCGGCGCGTAGAGCTACTTGCCGCCCTTCAGGGCAGCCGCTATCCCCCAAGCGGTGATCCTGAACAGCGCCTCAACAACGATGCCCACGTGCATCTTCGAACGCCCCGTCGCCCTTTCCACGAAGGTGATGGGGTGTTCTTCTATGCGGTGACCCGTGCGTTCGAGTTGCCACGCTAGTTCCACTTGAAAGCAATACCCTTGCGATGCGACACTCGCGAAGTCGATGTCCCGCAGCGCGCCGGCCCTGAAGACGCGAAACCCAGCAGTGATGTCCCGGATGTTCGAGCGCAGCATCGCGCGGGCGTAAGCGTTGCCGGCGCGAGAGATCGCTTCGCGAATCCACGGCCAATTGAGTACGGCTCCCCCGCTCACCCAGCGTGAGCCGATCACGAGGTCGGCTCCGTCTTGCGCGAGTTCGAGCATCCGGGGCAAGTCTGCGGGGTCGTGCGAGCCGTCCGCGTCAATTTCGATGAGGTATTGGTACCCGTCGGCGAGGGCGAGTGAGAAGCCCGCGAGATATGCGCGACCGAGGCCGTCTTTCTCGCCGCGGTGAAGCACGCGTATTCCCGGGTCGGATGCCGCGAGCCGGTCGGCGAGGGCGCCCGTACCATCGGGGCTCGAGTCGTCGACGATAAGCACGTCAACCGCGGGCACGCCCTGCCGCAACCGGCCGACGAGTGCCTCGAGGCTCTCGATCTCGTTGTACGTGGGGACGATTGCGATCGCTTCAGCCACGAACGCCCCGTGAGCCGAAAGCGGCGATCAGGAGAATAGAAAGCGCGAGTAGCGAGACGAACCACTCGATCTGCCGTCCGAGGGCTGCAGCGGGGGTCACGACGCTCGAGAGCGGCACATCCTCGACCATCGCGCCCGCTTCAAACCACGGCAACTGCGCTGTAATTGTGCCGTCTGACTCGATGACCGCGCTAACGCCGACGGTCGAGATGTTGATGACGCTTCGGCCCAGCTCGATCGCGCGAATTCGAGCGATAGCGAGCTGTTGAGCGCTCTCGTCGGTACGGCCGAAGTCGGCGTTGTTTGATTGCGCGAAGATGACCCTCGCGCCGTCGCGGATCGAGTCGGTGAGCGCTTGATCGTCCGAAATGTCGAAACAGATGTTGACTCCAACGATGAGGCCGTCAACGTCGAGCACCATGTCGGTCGTGCCTGGCGTGTATTCGCGCCCCACGAGGTCAATGAGTTCTGGGGCAAAGGGCCGCCAGAACGCACGGTCGGGAATGTACTCGCCGAACGGGATGGGGTGGCGTTTGTCGTAAAAGTCGGTCACGCCGACTCCGTGCTCCCACAGCACAGACGAGTTGAACACCTTGTCATCGCGCTCGGTTATGACGCCGGAGATCAGCGGGGCATCCATTTGTTCGGTGATGTAGTCGAAGACACCCGCGGCGTACTCGCTGTCGAGAGGCGAGATGTCAGTTGCGCCCTCGGGCCAGAGCACGAGGTCGACATCCTGTGCAAAAAGCGGAGCCGTGGCATCCACTTGCGCCTGCAACAAGTCGCCGTACTCGCGCTCGTCGAAATAGCCGGCCTTGCCGTTACCCTGCACGGCAGCGACGCGCACACTGCCATCGGTGGCGACTGGCCACACGGGCAACACGAGCAAGACGACCGCGAGTGCGACGGCGACGGATGCCCGCACGAGACCCGCGACGCCGCGATACCGTATCGCCTCGATAGTGAGAGCGACGAGAAGCACCATCGCGAAGCTCACCCCGGACACCCCGAGCCACCCAAAGAGCGGAGAAACCGCGCTATCGGATTGCGAGAGTGCCACCCGGCCCCAGGCGAAACCGCCGTATGGCCAGACGCTCGACCACGCTTCACGCGCTGTCCACAAGCCTGCAACCGCTGCGGGAAGCAGCACGAAGCGGCCTAGGGCACTCGGCCACGCTACGGGGATCCATCGATATGCGAGCGTGATCGCGACGGCCCCGGCCGCGAAGAAGAGTGACTCGAGTACCGCCAGCGCAGACATCGGGAGCGGCCCCAGGAATAGCGAGGCCCACTGAATGTGCGTGAAGTAAAACGTCGCGCCAGCAATGAAGCCGACGAGGAGCGCACTCGCGATTCTGCGGCCGATGAGAGCCACAAGTACGAGCCCGATTCCCACCAACGTCAGGGGCCACACGCCGATTCCGGGAAAGCCGGCGTCCATGATGGGCCCGGCTGCCGCCCCCACAATTAGCGCGGTCCATAAGGGCAAAATCGGCTTCACCATTTGAGCTTAGGCAACGGAACTGTATGCCACGATTCCGCGGCGGATGGCGTCGAGGGCTGTACGCGCCGTTCGGCCGACTTCGCCGTCGGCAACAACCGATAGTTGATCGAGCAAGTCGATCGTTTGCTTGGCCCAGCGCACGAAGTCACCCGCCGCCATATCGGCTTCTTGCAGAACCGCATCGAGGCCAGTACCGCTCGCCCAGCGGTACATGGCGAGAGCGAGCCCCGTCGCGAGCGGTTGGCTACCGGGAAGCTTGTGCAAGCGTTCGAGGTCATCGAGCTCGGCCCACAGCGTGCCCGTGCGATCGAACGCCTCACGGAATCGTCCGCGTGGCAAATACCGATCTCCGAGTTCTCCCTCTTCGCGGCGCGGTTCGTAGACGAGGGTAGTTGCCATGGCGGCGAGCGACGCGGGATCCAGTTCGTTCCAGAAGCCTCGGCGCAGAGACTCAGTTACGAGGAGGTCTCGTTCCCCGTAGATGCGCCGGAGCATCCGGCCATAGCCCGACAGAGTGAGCTCGGCCGACGGTGCTGTCTCGAGGTAACCGAGCCCAACGAGCACCTCGGTCACTCGGTCGAAGATCTTGGCGACCGCCCCAGTGCGCGTGCGAATTTGGGCCGTGAGCTGGTCGGTCTCGCGCTTGAGTCGCCACCATCGTTCTGCCCAACGAGCGTGTCCCTCGCGATCGCTACACGCGTGGCACGGGTGTTGCTTCATGCGCCTACGCAGATCGGTGAGCTGTCTCTGGCGACGATCCCGCTCTCCGCGACTGTCTGACTCGCCGCGCGATTGACCCTTGCGTTCGAGGTCGGTGAGTTCTCGGCGGATTGTTGAATACTCCGTGAAGTCCCCTAGGTGACACGTCATTGAATTTGCATAGCCCGCGAGTGATTGCTCTTGAGAGCGCACTTTGCGAGCGAGGTCAACGACCGCGCGATCGGCCTGGAATTGCGCGAAACTCGACTCGAGAATCTCGCGAGTTCGATCCCGGCCGAACTGTTCGATGAGATTGACGGCCATGTTGTAGGTGGGTTTGAAGCTCGAGTTGAGTGGATACGTGCGCCGCGATGCGAGGGATGCCACCGCCTGCGGGTCGAGACCATCGACCCACTGGATAACGCTGTGCCCTTCGACGTCGATGCCGCGCCGCCCCGCTCGACCCGTAAGTTGTGTGTACTCCCCCGGCGTGATCGGTACTCGTGCCTCGCCGTTAAACTTCTCGAGCTTCTCAAGCACGACGGTCCGCGCCGGCATGTTGATGCCAAGCGCGAGCGTTTCGGTTGCGAAGACCGCCTTGACGAGCTTCTTCTGGAACAACTCCTCGACGACTTCTTTGAACGCGGGCAGGAGGCCGGCGTGGTGCGCCGCGACGCCGCGCTCAAGACCCGTGAGCCAGTCCCAGTACCCCAGAACCGCGAGGTCTTCGTCGAGCAGCGTACGACACCGATCTTCGACGATCGCGCGAATCTCGTTGCGCTCCTCGACGGTCGTGAGACGGACTCCTGCTCGTAACACCTTTGTCACGGCTTGATCGCATCCGACCCGACTGAACACGAAGAAGATCGCGGGAAGGAGGTTTTTCGAGTCGAGCAGCTTGACGACGTCGGGGCGTTCCATGCGTTGGTTTTCGGGTCTGCCACCTCGCGAGTGGTAACGGCCCACGTCTTTCATTTGGCGCGCGCTCAAAGTTCGGCCGCCGTAGCGCGCCATCTGCACGAGCTCGGGATTGACTCGGTGTGTGGCGGCGAGGCCAGATGAGTCGAACAGGTCGATGAGCTTCGTGCGCATGAGAATGTGCTGGTCGAGCGGTACGGGACGCTCTTCGGAGACGATTACTTCGGTGTCGCCACGCACTGCTTGAAGCCAGTCACCGAACTCCTCAGCGTTCGAGACCGTCGCGCTCAGCGAGACCATACGCACGTGTTCAGGAAGATGGATGATGACTTCTTCCCACACTGCACCGCGAAACCGGTCTGCGAGAAAGTGCACTTCGTCCATAACGACACACGAGAGATTCCCCAGCAGATCCGAATCGGCGTAGAGCATGTTTCGCAGAACTTCCGTCGTCATTACGACGATGCGAGCGTGGGAGTTGATGTTGGTATCACCCGTGAGCAGGCCGACATCGTCCGCCCCATATTCGACAACAAGCTCCTGGAACTTCTGATTGCTCAGAGCCTTCATGGGAGCTGTGTAGAACACTTTCGACGAGGGTTCTTTCATTGCGCGGTAGATCGCGAACTCCGCGATGATCGTCTTGCCGGCCCCCGTGGGTGCCGCCACGAGAACGCTCTTGCCCTCTTCGACGACCGTGCACGCGGCAATTTGGTATGGGTCTAGATCGAACTTTTGTCGAGCGCGAAACTGTTCGAGAATCGGCAAGCCTCGTCGCTTTTTCGAGGCAGCAAAGCGCTCGGCTGGAGACAGCTGGTCGGTCATTGCCGTAAGCCTAGGCGAGCGCGCTCGTTGCCACGCTCACGCGGGCAGGGAGGCTTCGAGATTCGCCGCAATCTTCGCGAGGCGCCGGTCGTGCACGTAGGCGACGCCCGCGGCGGCAAAGTAGAGCAGAACCATGGGAATCGCGAGCAGCAACATAGAAATGACGTCGGCTGCAGGCGTCGCGATCGCGCAGAAGAGCACGATCACGAGAACCGCGATTCGCCATCCCTTGAGAATGGCTTTCGCAGAGAGCACACCCATGAAGTTGAGAAGCACGAGAAAGACGGGAAGCACAAACGCGATACCGATCGCGAGCACGAGCTTGATCACGAAGTCGTAGTAGGTGCGCGCGTCGAGATACGTTGCTTCTGCTTGCGCAGAAAACGAGGTGAGCAAGCTCACCATGTGCGGGAAGAGGAACCAACCGGAGGCGGCCCCTGCGAAAAACAGCGGGACGGCCGAGAAGAAGAAGCCAAAGGTGTAGCGCTTCTCGCGAGATGTCAGGCCGGGAACCATAAAGGCGAAGATTTGGTACAGCCAAATCGGTGATGCGATGACGATCGCAATCGTTATTGAGATTGCGATGCGCAAGTCGAATGCGCCCGTGACGGTCGTGTAGACGATCGTTGCGTTGCGGTCCTCCGCGATCTCGTTAATCGGCACGCGCAAGGCATCGATCACGAACGGCGCCAAGAAGAATCCCGCGATCGCGCCAATCAGGATCGCAATCGCAGAAATGACGAGCCGCTTGCGCAATTCACGGAGGTGCTCGCCCAGCGACATGCGCTCATCGCTTTTGTTGCGCCACCGTCCCGTACGGGTGGCCACGGGCGCTATGACTTCGGCTTTGAGGTGGTGCTCTTCGGGGCGGCTTTCGCCGTCGTCGCCTGCGGTGCCGCTGGGGCTTGGGCCGCGTCATCCGCTTCGTCGACGACTTCGGTCGTCGATTCGACTTTCATGGTCTTCACTTCGCTGCGGAAGATGCGCATTGACTGCCCGATGCTGCGAGCAAGACCCGGGAGCTTGGGTGCGCCGAATAACAAGACAACGACAACGAGAATGACGATCAGGTGGGGCCAACCGAATGCGTTTCCGAACATGCGCTGCTACTTTCTGCCGGGGCGAGAAGCCAATTCTACAAGGGTCGTGGGGAGCGCGCGAAGTTGACGCGGAACCAAGTCGTCGGCAACTCACCGAAGCCCACAAGCACGTAGTCGGCGCGTGTCGTGCGCTTGGGGTGGTAAATGACCATCGCGGGTCGCTTGATGAGTTCAGCGTCGCCTGCACTGACGATCGACTTGATCGCGCTGCGAGTGATCCCGTCGCTCGCGGTATAGGTGACGGCGATAGATGGCGCGCCCGTTCCGCGAGGCCACACGAGAGACGACGTGCCACGCGTTTGGCTACCCGTTGTGAGCAAGAGGGCACGAATTGAGTTGCGGCGCATCCGGATCGCGATCCATAGGAGCACGAGAAACGTGATCGCGACGATCACGATGAGAGCGGTCAACGGTCGTACCACGCGGCGGGTAGGTCGAGCAGTCTTGCGTCAGCTTTCGTGATGCGTCTGGCTCGCGCCATCCGCTTCTCAAAGCGAACGCGCCGGCGCTCGGATCTGTGCGCTTTGCGGGCGTCTTCGCGCTC
>JANNCX010000326.1:0-2823 GCA_031387145.1 Salinibacterium sp. | reverse complement strand
GTGGGCCATCTACGGCTACGCAATCGCCTTCCCGGGTGCCGAGGGCACGCTCCCGCTCTGGTCGATCGACCCGGGTGCGATTCTGCTGAGCAACCTTCTCGAGGTTCCCGAGGGTGCCGCCTACCCGCCGCTTGCGTTCGTGGCTTTCCAGGCGACCTTCGCGATTATTACCGTGGCACTCATCTCGGGTGCGATTGCTGACCGCGCGAAGTTCGGCTCCTGGATGATCTTCGCGGGCATCTGGGCGACGATCGTCTACTTCCCGGTTGCCAGCTGGGTCTTCAACTTCGGCCTCGCAGAAGACGCAAGCTTCTCGTACGGCGGTTGGCTAACCCACGGCCTGCAAGACGTCTTCGGCGTCGGAACGATCGACTTCGCCGGTGGTACCGCTGTACACATCAACGCTGGTGCTGCCGCTCTCGCTCTTGCGCTCGTTCTCGGCAAGCGCGTTGGCTTCGCGAAGGGCGCTCACGTGCCTCACAACCCGCCCTTCGTACTCTTGGGTGCCGGCCTCCTCTGGTTCGGCTGGTTCGGCTTCAACGCCGGCTCCGAGCTCGCGGCCGACGGCACGGCCGCTCTCGCGTTCGTCAACACGATCGTCGCCCCGGCCGCCGCGCTCCTCGCGTGGCTCGTCGTCGAGAAGATCCGTGATGGAAAGCCGACCTCGGTTGGTGCAGCCTCGGGAGCCGTCGCCGGGCTCGTCGCAATCACCCCGGCGTGTGCAGCTCTCACGCCGGGTTACGCGATGATCCTCGGTGCGCTCGCTGGCATCGTTTGCGCCCTCGCGATCGACTTGAAGTTCAAGCTCGGATTCGATGACTCGCTCGACGTCGTGGGCATCCACCTCGTCGGTGGACTCGTCGGAACCCTGTACTTGGGCTTCTTCGCCAACGGCACCGGCCTCGTCTACTCAGGCCAGTTCACGCAGCTCGGCGTTCAGGCAATCGCGGCCTTCTCGGTACTCATCTACTCCTTCGTATTGGCCTTCATCATCGGCTTCGCGATCGAGAAGACGATCGGGTTCCGCGTAAAGAGCGAAGACGAAATCGCTGGAATCGACACCGTTATTCACGGTGAAGAGGGCTACGTGCTCGCTGACGCGTAGCAATCGCCAAACACACAGCCTGAGGGGTGTCGCTCGAAAGGGCGGCACCCCTTACTGTTTTCTCAAAAGGGGGAGCGCGTGCAGATTCCGGTGGTAGTTGCGATCTCGACTCTTGCCGTCGCAATCGTCGTGGTCGCGTTGGCGATCATGTACGGCCGGATGCTCCCCGCGCAGCCCTGGGCGCGCTCGGTACTCGTGTCTCTCGGTGCTGCCGCCACGGGGGTCGTGGCGTGGCTCGCGGTGTCGCCCTTACTAGCGCCGCCCGGTCCGCTGTACGTGCCAATCGGGCTACTCGGGGGTGCGGCCGCGCTACTCGCGACGATCGTGGTTCGGTCGTTCGGGGCATCCGCTTTCGTGACGCTCGTCTTTGGTTTTGCGTGGAGTGCTCTCGCATTCGTACCAGCAGCACTCTTGTCGTTCGGGCTCATCCATCCGCTCGGCTTGCACCCGATTGATCATGGTGGATCGCTCGCCGTCAACGTCGCCGCGGGGGCCGCCGCACTCGGCGTCATCCTTGCAGGCGGACCTTCTGCTCCGAGGCTGCGCACGATCGTGCTGCCTCGAGGGCTCGGCGTGGTGTCTGTTGTCGCGCTAGCCGTCGGGTGGCTCGCGTGGCTTGTTGGTGCGGAGTCTGCCGTCGACGGGGCGACGCCGGGCATCCTCGTCAATGGAATCGTCGGGGCAATCGGCGGTATCGCGGGCTGGCTTGTCGTGCAGCGCATCTTGCACCAGGTAACGACTCTCTATGCCGTCGCGGCGGGCCTCGTCAGTGGGCTCGTTTCGGTGGCTGCTGGCGCGCCGCTCTTCACGCCTGTCTCGGCGGCCGTCGCGGGAGTCATGGCGGGCGCCGCCGCCGCGATTTTCTCCCTCAAGCGCGTAGCATCTAGCCGCCGCCAGCAGTGGTTCGTCGTCGGGTGTCACCTTGTAGCGGGAGCGTTCGGCGTGATCTTGCTTGGAATTCTTGCGACCGACATGGGCTTTCTCTTCACCGGCCAAGTGGGCTTTGTAGTCGACCAGATCCTGAGCAGCGTGCTCGTCGCGGCATACTCCACGGCGGTCTCCTTCGTGTTGTGGTTGCTTCTCAAGCGCGTTCGGGTGAAGGCGACATGATCGAGCCCATCACGACGGTGGCGCCCGATCTGATCGGTCGCGCCGTCGCGAGCCAGCGATGGTCGAGCGCGGCCTTTTTGCACTGGCGCGTGCCGAGCTCCGAGCTCGTTGATCTGTTTCCGCCCGGCGTGCGCCCCGACGAATTCGACGGCTCGAGTTGGGTGGGCCTCATCGGGTTCCGACTCGATCGAGCGACGGTTCTTGGCAGCCCGCCCGTGCCTTTCTTCGGCGACTTCGCAGAGATTAATGTGCGGCTCTACGGCGTCGACGAGCGCGGGCGCAGGGGAGTCGTGTTTCTCTCGCTCGAGGCCTCGCGGCTCGCCGCGGTTCTCGCTGCCAGAGCCCTCTTTTCGATCCCCTACTTCTGGTCGCGAACATCGCTAGTTCGTCGCGACGCCTCGATCGAGTACGCCGCGCTAAGACACGTCGGGCCCGGTGCGAGCCGTTTCGTCGTGCGCCCAACCGAGGTCACTGTGCAGAATGACCCGCTCGCCGACTTCCTGACCGCGCGGTGGGCGCTCTTCACGTCGCGCTTCGGCCGCACGCGGTACATGCGCAACCACCACGGACCGTGGCCACTCGTGCGTGGTGAGCTCGTCGAGCAGCGG
>JANNCX010000297.1:0-2889 GCA_031387145.1 Salinibacterium sp. | reverse complement strand
GTCGCGGTCAACAAGATCGACAAGGAGGGGGCAAACCCGGCCAAGGTGCGCCAGCAGCTCACCGAATTCGGTCTCGTCGCGGAGGAGTACGGCGGAGACACGATGTTCATGGACGTCTCGGCGCTCAACAACATCGGTATTCGCGAACTTCTCGATGCGGTGCTTCTCACGGCTGATGCTGGCCTCGACATGCGTGCTAACCCCAACAAGGATGCTCGTGGTGTCGCGATCGAAGCGAAGCTCGACAAGGGGCG
This sequence comes from Salinibacterium sp., assembly GCA_031387145.1. Classification (GTDB taxonomy): domain Bacteria; phylum Actinomycetota; class Actinomycetes; order Actinomycetales; family Microbacteriaceae; genus Rhodoglobus. The sequence goes on along the minus strand of JANNCX010000297.1, from coordinate 2,635 downwards.
CGGTGCTGTTGCGACGGTACTCATCCAGTCGGGAACGCTCGAGGTCGGAGACCCCATCGTTGCGGGAACCGCGTATGGCCGTGTTCGTGCGATGTTCGACGAGAACGGCGAGAGCGTCGAGTTTGCGACACCTGCACGGCCCGTCGCCGTGCTCGGACTCACGTCAGTGCCTCGCGCCGGAGACACGTTCCTCGTGACAGACGACGACCGAACCGCTCGGCAGATCGCTGAGAAGCGCGAAGCCGTCGAGCGCAACGCCCTGCTTGCTCGCAGCCGCAAGCGCATCAGCCTCGAGGACTTCACGAAGGCCCTCGAAGACGGCAAGGTCGAGTCGCTCAACCTCATCATCAAGGGCGACGTTTCGGGAGCCGTCGAGGCGCTCGAAGAGTCACTTCTCAAGATCGAGGTCGACGACTCCGTGCAATTGCGCATCATCCACCGGGGTGTTGGAGCAGTCACCGAGAGCGATGTCAACCTCGCTACCGTCGACAACGCAATCATCATCGGGTTCAACGTGCGTCCAGACACCAAGGCACGCGAGCGCGCTCAGCGCGAGGGCGTCGACGTTCGTTTCTACTCGGTCATCTACGCGGCGCTTGAGGATGTTGAGAACTCGCTCAAGGGAATGCTCAAGCCCGAGTTCGAAGAAGTGCAGTCTGGCGTCGCCGAGATTCGCGAAGTGTTCCGTTCCTCGAAGTTCGGAAACGTCGCAGGTGTCATCGTGCGCTCGGGTGTCATTACTCGAAACGCGAAGGCTCGCGTCATCCGCGACGGTGTCGTGGTTGGAGACAACCTCGCGATCGAGTCGTTGCGTCGCTTCAAGGATGACGTCACCGAGGTCAGAACGGACTTCGAGGCAGGAATCGGCCTCGGCAAGTTCAACGACATCCAGATCGGTGACGAGATCGAGACGATTGAGATGAAGGAGAAGCCTCGGGTGTAGCTCGGGGTTTTGGCTGGAGCGCTGGCGTCAATGATCCGGGCAGGTTCGCAAACTCTGTTTGCTCAAGAGCCCTGACCATTGACACCAGTACTCCAGCCTCCACAATGCTATCCCCGGTGAATGGGTAGTGGTAGGAGAGCACGATGGTAGACGCAGCTAGAGCAGCCAAGATGGCCGACCGAATCAAGGTCATCGTGGCCAAGACGCTCGAGCGCGGTGTAAAAGATCCGCGCATGGGCTTCGTGACGATCACCGATGTCAAGGTCACGGGCGACCTTCAGCACGCGTCGGTCTTCTACACCGTGTATGGCAGCGACGAAGAACGAAGCGACACCGCGGCGGCGCTCAAGTCCGCGACGGGAATGATGCGGAGCGAAGTCGGCAAGAACATCACGGCGCGACTCACTCCGAGTCTCGAGTTCATCGCCGACGGTATCCCAGAGAACGCGGCGCTCATCGACTCGCTCCTCACGGAAGCCGCTGCGCGGGATGCCGCCGTAGAGAGTCTCGCGAAGACGGCCCACTACGCGGGCGATGAAGACCCATATGTGAAGCCGCGCATCCACTCAGACGAAGACGACGAGTAGCCGCCTTCGGTTCAGCCAAACGCGCGAATGAGAAGCAGTAGCCAGATCGGATTGATCAGGATGCTCACCACGAGCACCGCGATCGCGCCGCCCTTGCGCGTCGCGAGCTTCGTCCACACTGCCGCGGCGACGCTCGTGACAACGCACACGGCGATTCCGATGTAGTTGAGGCGCAATACGCGATCGCCCGATTCCCACGTGAGTGCTTCGACCTCGAGCACCCAGAGCACGAGCATGCCGGCTAATCCGAGCCATGCGATGAGCTTCGGCACAAACGTTCGTGGCGCTGGTGCGGATGGCGCCGTCGCAAATGCGGATCGTGGTGCGGGTTCCGGAGCAGCCGGCGGCGGGGTCTGGCTCATGCGCCGAGCTTAATGGCGCGACGCCGAACTTGTGGTGCGAAATTGTGCAGCGCTCAGCGCGGCAGCTCGAAGCCGTCAGGCCCCTCTACAGCGAGTCCGTCTGCGAGCAGTCCCGCTATCGCGCGCGACCGCTGAACCTCGTCGGCCCACACCGATTCGATTTCGGCGAGACGCACGGGAATGTCACTCGCGCGCAGCTCGGCGAGAATCAGGCCGCGGACTTGGCGATCGCTTCCCTCGAACTTTTTCTGCACGGGTGCGCGGCGGCCCTCGAATTGCGGATACCCCGCGGCTCGCCACGCGCAATCCGCAGCGATGGGACACGATTCGCATAAGGGCGCTCGCGCCGTACACACCAGAGCGCCGAGGTCCATCAGCGCTTGATTGTGGGTCCATGTCGCCTTCCCAGTGCGCGGCAGCAGCTGCCTTGCCAGCAACCAGACCTGCTTCGTCATCGCTCCACCGCGCACGCGGGGAGCCCCGAGGAAGACGCGGGCGAGGACGCGCGCCACGTTGGTGTCCACCAGCTCGGCGCGGCGCTCGTAGGCGAACGACGCGACCGCTCCTGCGGTGTACGCACCGATTCCAGGAAGCGCGCGCAGTGCGACCGGATCGTCAGGCAGGCGCGCGGTCGTTCGTGCAAGCTTGTGAAGGTTTCGCGCCCGCGCGTAATAGCCCAGTCCCTCCCAAGCCTCGAGGACACGGGACGGGCGCGCGCGCGCGACCGACTGGAGCGTGGGAAA
>JANNCX010000221.1:0-2014 GCA_031387145.1 Salinibacterium sp. | reverse complement strand
CACGGCTTCGACCTCGAACACTCCTACGGGTACGGCGATAGTCACGCCGACCTGGTGTGGTTGCAGTTGCTCGGTAATCCGAGCGTCGTGAATCCTGACATTCACCTTTATCGCCACGCGCGTGAAAAGCACTGGAACGTGATTGACTGGAAGCGTCGACCGGCACGGCAACCACGCACGGAGAGCTAATTCCCATGGCATTTGACATCGACCGCTACACCGCCACGTCAACGAGTGTCGCGTGGGCTGATCTCGACTTCGATCAGTTCGCGACTAACCCGCTGCCGCCAGACACTCTGCGCAGCTTGCGCTACATGTGCGACATCGAGTACCACACGGTGTGCTACTTGCGCGATCTTCTCGTGACTCCGTCGCACAAAGAAGCCGATGTGAGCGCCTTCATGACGATGTGGAACCGCGAAGAATTCTGGCACGGCGAAGCTCTCGCTGCCGTGCTCGCAGCCCACGGCATCACGGTCGACTTCGATCAGCTCAAGGCCACCCGTCTCAAGCTCGGTTGGAAAGATCGGCTCGATCCGATCAAGCAGTCCTTGCTCGGCAACATCGTTGGCAAAGACTTCATTGCCGTGCACATGATCTGGGGCGCTGCGAACGAATGGTCGGCAGTCGCCGCATACAACCGACTCGCCGAGCTTGAGCAGCACCCCGTTCTCGCGGTTCTGCTTCAGCGCATTGCGAAGCAAGAGGCGCGGCACGTGGCCTTCTATGCGACTCAAGCGCGCGAGAGACTCGCGTCGAGCAAGAAGGCGCAGAAGCTCGCTCGGTTCGCGCTCAAGAACGCGTGGGGTCCCGTGGGGTCGAGCGTCATGGAGACCGACGAAGTCACACACGTCATGGGGCACATCTTCTCGGGTCCAGAGGGAATGCGTGAGATTCGCAAGCTCGACGAGCACATTTCTCGCATGCCCGGACTCGAAGGCCTCACGATCGTCGAGAACGCCATGAAGAAGCACGGCATCGCCGCTTAACGACAAGTTCGACCGTTCTCGCCCTGATAGCTTTGGCATGTGACGGTGCGCATTGAGCAGGTTGATCTGCCCGGGATCGGTGTTCGAACCGACGTAATTACCTCCGGCGGGCGCCGGGTGAGTGTCGTGTCGGAGCGAACGGGCGAGCGCGACCTCGCCTTCTTCGATGCGGATGATCCCGACTCGTGCAATGCGTCAATCCCTCTGACCGACGACGAAGCGGGTGCCCTCGCGGAACTGCTCGGCGCATCGGTCAGCGTGAGCAGACTTACGGGCGTCGGCGCGAGGACCGCCGGACTCTTTACTGAAGAGTTTCTTCTTCCGATCGACTCTCGTTTTGTTGGGCGCCCGATGGGCGACACGAAAGCGCGTTCGATGACTGGCGCCTCAATCGTGGCAATCGCTCGAGGCGCTCAAGTGATTGCCTCACCCGGCCCAGATGCGATCTTGGAACACGGCGACATCATCGTTGCAGTCGGCACCCGCAAGGGTCTCGACGCATTGCGAAAACTGATTGAGCGTGGCCCGAGCTAAATGAACGATACAACCCTGCTGCTCATCGAGGTTGGAGGCCTCCTCCTCGCATTGAGCATTCTGGGTCGGCTGGCTGCACGGGTAGGCATCTCCCCCATCCCGCTCTATTTGATCGCAGGTCTCGGGGTGGGCCACGGCGGATTCCTGCCGTTCGACGCAAGTGAAGCATTTCTTGAAGTCGGATCCGAGATCGGTGTCATCCTGTTGCTCGCGATGCTCGGGCTCGAGTATTCCCCTCGCGAGTTGTTCGCAAGCGTGTCGCAGTCTAGAGTGAGCGGGCTTCTTGACGCGGTGTTCAACGCGATTCCCGGTGCGGCCTTTGCACTCATTCTCGGGTGGGGGCCGATCGCGGCATTTGCGCTCGCGGGTGTCACGTGGGTTTCATCCTCTGGGGTAATTGCGAAAGTTGTGCGAGATCTCGGTCGCCTCAATAACCGCGAGACACCCGTGATCTTGTCGGTGCTCGTCATTGAGGATCTGGCAATGGCCTT
>JANNCX010000195.1:0-4674 GCA_031387145.1 Salinibacterium sp. | reverse complement strand
GCCCTGAAAGCACTGCGACCGCGACACTCACGGTCGTTGCAGCGAGATAGCCGATGAGAATCCACGCGAGCCCGATGAGCCACGTGGTGTAGCCGACCGCGACGAGAATGAGCGAGATCGATGGTCGATTGAGCAGAAAGTATCCGTCGTCCACAATCGCCGGGTACGCATCGATGAGAAAGAGTTGATACGCGACGGCTCCCGACGCAGCCACGACGAGGAAGGCCGCAACTACCGCGGGTCGAGCAGTGAATCCCGCAGCGATCGCACACGCGAGCATCACACCTACGATCGCGATCGGCGCCGCGACCTCGCTCACAACCGCTCGAGACGCACCAAAGTCGACGAGCAACCCGATCGTCAGCGCCAGATTCGCGGCGTTCGCCGCCCAGACCCCTCGAGCCGTCGCGCGCGTGATGAGCCGCGCCGCGACATCACGGGGAAGAACCGCTACGCGCATAGCTGCCCCCCACCCCTCCTGACACCGCTACGACTGCTGGCTATTTAGATATTCGAGCAGCGCGGGATCCGCGAGGATAACAACGAGAATGCACACCAGAACAACAAGGCCTGCGAGCAATCCACCCGCGAGAGGCACCCAAAAAGCGAGTCGGTTGCGCGACAACAGAGCGAGGGACACGACGATCACGATCGCGAGAAGCACAATGCGCGCGATATTAATAACGACACCCATCGTCGCGGCGAGCTCGAACGAAGAAAACTCGTTGATGCCTTGTTGCTCAAAAGCGTCGCTCAGCACCGTGCCCAGCTGCACGAACCCCGAGAATCCCGCGACGACGTCGTAGACCGCGAGAAAGAGCAGCGCGGCGGTGAGCGCGACGTCCCAATTACGGCGCTTGCGCTCGGGTATGACGGGTGGAGCGTACTCGACCGGTGCCGGAGTCGGCGGGAGCGGTGCATCCGAGTACTGGCCATAACGCGGCTCAGGTCGCGGGTCACTCATTGCCGCGCTGCCAATCGAGCTGCCGCACGCGCCCACCCAGACCACGGTCGTCGGGATTGCCGTCCGCGTCGGTACGCAGCTCCTTCGGGAGAGAGAACATCAGGTCTTCCTCGGCTGTCACGACATTGAACACGTCTATAAAGCCTGCGTCAGCGAGATCATCGAGCACTTCTTGCACGAGAGCCTCGGGAACGGATGCCCCGCTCGTGACTCCCACGGTCGCGACACCGTCGAGCCACTCTTGCTTGATCTCGCTCGCGTAATCCACCCGGTACGCGGAGTGAGCGCCGTTCTCGAGTGCTACATCCACGAGCCGCACGGTATTGGAGCTGTTGGCCGAGCCCACAACGATGACGAGCTCGGCCTCGGCCGCAACCTTCTTGATCGCGACTTGACGGTTTTGAGTCGCGTAACAAATGTCGTCACTCGGCGGGTCTTGCAGGGTCGGGAATCGCTCGCGCAAGAGTCGAACCGTCTCCATCGTCTCGTCGACGCTCAAGGTGGTTTGAGAGAGCCACACGAGTCGATCGGGATTCTTCACGACGATGTTCGGCACGTCGAGCGGGCTATTGACGAGCGTCGTGCGCTCGGGCGCGTGGCCCATCGTGCCTTCGACTTCTTCATGGCCGTCGTGACCAATGAGAAGAATCTCGAAATCGTCACGAGCGAATCGCATTGCCTCGCGGTGCACTTTCGTCACGAGCGGGCACGTCGCGTCGATCGCGTGCAAGTGGCGATCCGCGGCTCCCTTTACGACCGCGGGCGAGACACCGTGCGCGCTGAAGACGATGTGAGCGCCCTCGGGAACCTCATCAACCTCGTCGACGAAGATGGCGCCGCTCTTCTCGAGCGTCGACACGACGTGAACGTTGTGCACGATCTGCTTGCGCACATAGACGGGAGCGCCATAGTTGGCGATTGCCTTCTCGACCGCGATGACGGCTCGATCCACGCCCGCGCAATAGCCGCGAGGGGCTGCGAGCAGCACCTTCTTGGGTCCCGCGACAGGGGTATCCTTTAGCCTGTTCCGCAGGGCGGGCATGCGCGGCAAATCAAGCGAAACCACATTGCCGTTCGAGATCGTGCTCACAAGCCGATTCTACGCGGCGAGTGTTGACGGGAAGGTGACTATGGCAGCGGATGATCCGCCGACCACGGTCGACGCACCCTGGCCCGTCTCGGTTTTCTCCACCAAGGTCAAGGGCTGGGTCGAACGCCTAGGTTCTGCCTGGGTCGAAGGAGAGATCGCACAATGGGGAGTGTCGGGCGGCAACGTCTACGGCAAGCTCAAAGACCTTGAGGTCGACGCGACGATCTCGTTCAACATTTGGTCATCCGTGAAAGCGAAGCTGCCCGACGATTTGAAGCAAGGCGATCACGTCGTCGCTCTCGTCAAACCCACCTACTGGGTCAAGGGCGGATCGCTCTCGATGCAAGTCTTCGAAATGCGGCACATCGGGCTCGGTGATCTGCTCGAGCGACTCGAGCGTTTGCGTCAAAAACTCAAGGCCGAGGGTCTCTTCGACCACAAGCGGCCGTTGCCGTTTCTGCCCCACTGCATCGGACTCGTGACGGGCAAAGACAGCGACGCCGAGAAAGATGTGCTTCGTAACGCGCAATTGCGCTGGCCGGCCGTGAACTTTCGCGTCGTGCACGCGGCGGTTCAGGGCGACCGCGCTGCAGCAGAAGTGACTGCCGCGATCCGCGAACTCGATGCCGACCCCGAGGTCGACGTCATCATCGTCGCTCGCGGTGGAGGCGACTTTCAGAACTTGCTCGTCTTCAGCGACGAGGGACTGCTGCGTGCGGCGGCGGCGTGCGTGACGCCCATAGTGAGTGCGATCGGACACGAAGCCGATCGGCCTTTGCTTGACGAGGTGGCCGATCTGCGGGCATCCACCCCTACGGATGCCGCGAAGCGCGTAGTGCCCGACGTTGCCGACGAACTCTCGCGAGTGCAGCAAGCGAAGTCCACATTGCGCTTGAGGATGACGCAGCGCATCTCGCTCGAAGTCGACAAGCTCGGGCAACTGCGCTCTCGCCCCGCTCTAGCGACGTCCGCGTGGATCGTCGACTCTCGCGCTCAAGAGCTCTCTCGTTACGTCTCGCGCAGTAGCGAACTCGTTGAACTCGCGATCGAGCGGTCGCACACGCGAGTGCGCGAACTCACCACTCAATTGCGTGCGCTGTCGCCTCAACGCACTCTGGCGCGCGGATACTCGATCGCACAATTGCCCGATGGCACCGCGCTTCGTTCGGTCGACGATGCTCCCAGCGGCACTGCCCTCACCATCACGGTTGGGGATGGCAAGATCGCAGCGACAGTTGACGCCGGATAGAATCTACGCGTGGCGGAAACTCAAGCAACGACCGTAAGCGACTTGACCTATGAGCAAGCGCGCGACGAACTCATCAAGGTCGTCGCCGAGCTCGAACAGGGCTCATCGAGCCTTGAGGAGTCGCTCGCGTTGTGGGAACGTGGTGAAGCTCTCGCGGGCCGCTGCGAAGAGTGGCTCGTCGGGGCGAAAGCCCGACTAGAGGCCGCGCGATCGGCCGCGACCGAATAATGGTTGCGGCGAAACAACCCGCTATCGTCGCCGAACTCGGGCGCCCCGAGACACCAGACGAAGTCACACAGCGCAAAGCGGAAACCTCTCGAAAGCACCGCGCGGGGCAAACCACCTTCAACCTTGTCGTCGCTCTCATCGCGTCGCTCGGCGTCGTGCTCTTTCTCGTTGTCGTCGTCGTGAGGCCAGACCCCGCGCCGAGCCCCGGTGTCGACTACGTCGCGACCGCCGAGCAAGCGCAAGCCGACGCGGACGCACCTTTAGTGGTGCCCACACTTGATTCCGGATGGTCGGCGAATGCCGCCCGCTTCGAAACCGTCGCGGCCGTGCCTACGTGGTACGTCGGCTTCATCACCCCGACAACCCAGTTCATCGCCCTCAATCAGGGAATCGGCGCAGACGACACGTGGTTGGCTACCGTTCTCGACGATGCGTCGATGACGGGAGTCGTGACGATCGAGGGCATTCGCTGGGACGTGTACGACGAGCGCGATTCTGAGGATCCGGGCAACCACGCGTATTCCATGTCGACCGAGACGAGCGGATTCACGATCGTGCTGCACGGCACTGCACCGACCGCCGAGTTTGACGAGCTCGCGGCATCCATCACACTCGATTTGAAGGCACCATGAGCACGCGCCGCACGCCCGCGAAAGTGTGGCAAGAGATGCTGCGCGGCAACGAGCGGTTCGTCTCGGGAGCCCCGCTGCATCCACGTCAAGACGTCGAACGTCGTGAAGAGCTCGCGCTCAAGCAATCACCGGATGCTGCGCTCTTTGGATGCAGCGACTCCCGCCTCGCGGCCGAGATCATCTTCGACAAGGGCATCGGCGATTTGTTCGTCGTGCGAAACGCCGGCCAAATCATCTCGGATTCGGTCATCGGCTCGCTCGAATATGCGGTCGGGGTGCTCGACGTGCCCCTCATCGTTGTGCTCGGGCACGACGAATGCGGAGCGGTACTCGCTGCGATCGATTCGCAAGGCCCCGAAGCGACTCCGCTCCCCCCACATATCGAGTCGCTCATCTCGAAGATCATTCCCGCTGTTCGACGCGTCGGTCGCTCGGACGGCGTCTTGGATCCCGCTTCGATCGACTCACAAGAGGTCGGTCGCGAGCACCTTCGCGACACGATCGCGGAGCT
>JANNCX010000188.1:0-19688 GCA_031387145.1 Salinibacterium sp. | reverse complement strand
GCCGTGCGCGAGCTCGAGGACGCCGCGGAGTGGAAGCGGCGGTCCGCGGCATCCGCTGTATGGGCCAAGCGCTACAACTGGCCCGATGCTGCGAAGCAACTTCTCGAAGTGCTCACAGCGGCCGTTGAACAGCGCAAGACGGCGAGCAACTAGCTCACTCGAGCGACCGTCGCACTCGTGAGTGTAGCGAGCTTGTGGGGCTCGATCGGGAAGACGGCCCGAGAGCTTCCCGCTGCAGCCCACACCTCGGGTAGGTCGAGAAGTGACTCGTCGATGATTGTTGTGAGAGGGTTCGGATGCCCGAGCGGGGGCACTCCGCCGATTGAGTAGCCCGTGACCGACTTGACGGCCTTCGCATTGGCCATCGACACGGGGGAGCCCAGGATCGCGCTCACGAGGTCGGTATCGACGCGGTTGACTCCCGACGCGAGCACGAGCACGAACTCCTCTTCGACGCCAAATAGGAGGCTCTTGACGATCGCGGCGACCGAGCAACCGAGCGCGGCGGCTGCCTCCTCGGCCGTGTGGGTCGTGTCATCCATTTCGCGAATGTCGAATTCGAGGCCGAGGGTCGCCGCATTCGCGACGAACGTGCTCACTGCCATTAGATGTTCTCTCGCGCTTCGACAGCATTTTGCTCGTCGAGGTCGTCGGTGCCGAGGTCGAGCGACGAGTCCGCGAGGGGATCGTCGAAAGCGATGAGGCTCAATGTGCCGTTTTCGTGAAGGAAACTGTGCACTGAGCCGTTCTTGATCGACGGATGCCGCGTTCCGGGATCCACGGCGCCCAGCACCGAACGAATCACTCCACCGTGGCTCACGACGATCACGGATTGGTCCGGGTATTGCTCCGCGATCTCGAGAAGCGCTGGCATGACTCTAGCGACGAGATCGTGCTTCTCTTCTCGACCGGGAACGGGCGTGTCTCCGGGAAACCGCCGATCGAGCTCGGTGTTTTCGAGACCCTCGGCCTCGCCATAGTTGCGTTCGACGAGAGCCTCGTTCGCAACGGGAGCCGCGAGTCCGAGTTCGCTCGCGATAATGCTCGCGGTCTCGAGCGCGCGAGACAGCGGGCTCGAGATGACTGCGTTCCACTCGCGCCGCGCGAGACGTCGGCTCGTCGCGAGGGCCTGTTCACGACCAGTGTCGTTGAGTTCGATGTCGGTGCGGCCCTGGATTCGACGCGAACGATTCCAATCGGTCTCGCCGTGTCGAACGAGGTAAAGCAGCACTGGCAGGTTCCTCTCGAAAAAGAGAACCTAAGAGCTCAACCTCTCGAGCAATCGCACGAGGGTCTCTGAGGTTCCCTCCTCGATCTTAACTGTTGCCTTGCCGTCACCCTTGGTCTCTCCGCGGTTGATGATGACGATGGGCATGCGCAAGCGCGCGGCCCGTTCGACCAGACGGATGCCCGAATTGACGACTAGGGACGATCCTGCGATGAGGAGGGCATCCGCTGACTGAACAAGAGCTGTCGCTTCGTCGAACTTCTCGCGAGGAACGACTTCGCCGAAAAACACGATGTCGGGCTTGAGGATTCCACCACACACGGAACAGTCCGGAATCTCGAAGGCCTCGACATCCCGAACCCGCACGTCACCATCGGGCGCGAGCTCGACGCCCTCGGGAGTCTCGAGCCACGGGTTTGTGCGGCTGATGCGCTCGGCGATGCTCACACGCGCGAAGAACTGGCCACACGTGAGGCAGCGCACTTGGTCCATCGTGCCGTGCAGATCGACGACCTTGAGCGAACCTGCGCGGCTGTGCAATCCGTCGACGTTTTGCGTGATCACACCGTCGACGAGTCCCGCGACTTCGAGCTTCACGAGCGCGCGGTGGCCCGCGTTGGGCTCGGCGGAGTCAAACCGCTTCCAGCCCAAATGGCTCCCGGCCCAAAACCGCTTGCGGTATTCCAGGTCACCGAGAAACTGCTGAAACGTCATGGGCTTGCGCATAGGCGCGCCTTCGCCCCGATAGTCGGGGATGCCCGAATCGGTGCTCACACCCGCACCCGTGAGCACGGCGATCGTGCGGCCCGCGAGTGCCGCGACCGCGTCGTCAAGGCGCGCGGAATCTGCGACCGTGGCGATCGACTGCGTTGCCGACATCGTGGCGTCCCTCCGTGCACCCTTAGCCTAAAGAGCAAAGTTTTCCGTTATGTTTCCAAATGCTGCCAAAGGGGCACAAATGCACGTCGTTCGAATCGACGACTTCAGCGACCCGCGGCTGTCGGACTTCGCGAACCTCACGGACGTCGCGCTCCGACGCTTGAGCGAACCGGCCGGCGGCCTCTACATCGCCGAGTCGTCCAAGGTCATCGCTCGCGCCCTCGCTGCGGGGCACCGGCCGCGAGCCGTGCTCGTTCTCGACCAGTGGCTCGCGGAGCTCGAGCCCCTGCTCGCTGATCACGATGTTCCCGTCTTCGTGGGAGCGAGCGACCTGCTCGAGTCCCTCACGGGCTTCAATCTGCACCGCGGCGCTCTCGCAGCCATGCACCGCCCCGAGTTGCCTGCCGTGAGCGACATTCTGCGGGATGCCCGCCGCGTCGTCGTACTCGAAGACATCGTCGACCACACCAATGTCGGCGCGATCTTCCGCTCGGTCGCGGGGCTGGGAGCCGACGCCGTGCTCGTAACACCGCGGTGCGCGGATCCGCTGTACCGCCGCAGCGTGCGCGTGAGCATGGGATCAGTGCTTCAAGTGCCATGGACTCGATTGCCCGAGTGGCCGCTCGGCGCAGCCGAGCTGCGGGCATCCGGGTTCCACATCGCGGCCCTCGCGCTCTCACCGACCGCCGTGAGCCTCGACGAATTCGCGGCGACAGCGCCCGAGCGAGTCGCTCTCGTGTTGGGCACGGAGGGCGACGGGCTCAGTCGCGCGGCGCTCGAGAACGCGGACACTATCGTGACGATTCCCATGATGCACGGCGTGGATTCGCTCAACGTCGCGTCGGCAACTGCGGTCGCGCTGTACGCCTTGCGGGTCACAGCGACCTGACACAATCCGTCGGTTAGCATTGCCGGATGCCGCTGACGAGACGCCAGATCTACCGCCGCCGGCGGATCGTGGTGGGAAGCGCAGCCGTCGTCGCCTTGGGCGTCGCGTTCTACTTGCCGTTCACGCTTTTGGCGCCGCCGCCGCCCGTCGCGATGGATCAAGTGGCGTTCGAGGTTCCCGCTGCCGTGCAGCCCGCGATGAGCTTTCCCGCGTATGGCGCATCGGGGCTCGGAGCCCTCGGGTACCCCGGAGTGCTCGCGAGTGGCGGTGCTACGGGTCCGCTGCCGATTGCGTCGATAGCCAAGGTCGTGACGGCGCTCGTCGTACTTGACGCGCATCCGCTCGCAGTGGGGGAGGCGGGGCCGACAGCGACGTTTACCGAGGTCGATGAGGACTTCTACAACGAGCAAGTCGCGAACAACGGTGTCGTCGCTCACGTGAGCGCGGGCGAAACGATGTCGCAGCGCAACATGCTCGACCTCGCGCTCATGGCCTCGGCGAACAACTACGCGCAGACGGTCGCGGCGTGGGCGTTCGGCTCGGAGGCCGCCTACGTTGAGGCCGCGCGGGCTTGGCTCGTGGAGCAGGGCTTGCCGGGCACGACCATTACGGACGCCACGGGCATCCAGCCGACGAATGTCAGCACAGTGCCTGACCTCATCGAAATCGCGAAACTCGCGCTCGCGAATCCCGTGCTCGCGCAGATTGTGGCAACGCCTAGCGTGCAGATTCCCACGATCGGAGTCATCGAGAATCGCAACGCCTTGCTCGGCATCGACGGAGTCGACGGCATCAAGACGGGCACACTCGACGAAGCCGGCTCGTGCCTCTTGTTCTCGGCCGATCACGTTGTCGCGGGCCACTCGGTCACGCTCGTGGGAGTGGTGCTCGGGGGGCCCGACCACGACACGATCGATGCCGCAATTCGTGGCCTTCTCACTCAAGCGGATGCAGGCTTCCGCGAAGTCACTCTCGTCGAAGCGGGCCACGTGTTCGCCGAATTCGACACACCGTGGGGGGATGACGCGACTGCCGTAGCGGCCGACACCGCGACAGCCGTGGCGTGGGCCGGATCACCCATCACGCTCGACGTCGCGGCCCACAACCCAGGTCTCGCGGAGGACGGAGCTGAGGCGGGTTCACTGACGTTCGATTTCGGTGAATATTCGGTTTCCGTGCCGCTCGAAGTGGAGGGCACGATCGACGATCCGGGACCGTGGTGGCGGCTGTCGAACCCGCTGGAATTGTTCTGAGAGTTCGCCGCGCGTGCGCGAGAGTTGGTGGAATCGCCGGTAGTATGGCGTCTATCTGAGCGCTCGCTCACCTTGTGTGGCTGTGAAGTCATTCGAACTTCTGAGGCCACGTGACCGCTCTTTCCGAACCCACCCGCATCATCAAGACGGGTCCTCGAGGTTTGACCAATCCCGTGAGCGAGTTTGCCGCTCTTATGCACACCGTGCGCGACGCGGGGCTCTTGCGCCGCCACAAGCGCTTCTACATCATCACCTTCGTGGCCATCACGATCGCGATGGTCGGAGCATGGGTTGGCTTCGTGCTCCTGCAAGAGACGTGGTACACGCTCATCATCGCCGCGGGAATGGGCATCCTGTTCACGCAATACGCCTTCATCACGCACGAGCTCGCGCACCGCCAGGTCTTCGCGTCGGGTCGGCTCAACGAGGTCTTTGGTCGCGTCATGGCCGACCTAGTCGTTGGAATCAGCTACTCGTGGTGGATGAATAAGCACACGCGCCACCATGCAAACCCGAACACGATCGGTAAAGACCCCGACGTCGAGACCGACTTCATCATCTTCCAGAAGGAGCACGCAGTCGGCCTCAAGGGCTTCGCTGGCTTCTTTGCGCGCCGCCAGGGCTGGTTGTTCTTCCCGGCACTCTTGCTCGAGGGCCTCAACTTGCACGTTCAGGCGTTCAAGACCGTCTTCTCACGCGGCAAGGTCGACAAGCGCGCGCTCGAGATTGTCTTGCTCACGGTGCGCAACGCTGGCTACCTCGCGGTCGTCTTCTACTTCCTTCCGCTCGGCATGGCCTTCGCGTTCGTGGGGGTACAGCTCGCGATTTTCGGGTTGTACATGGGCGCTTCGTTCGCTCCCAACCACAAGGGCATGCCGCTCTTGCCCCGCGACTCGAAAGTCGATTTTCTGAGTCGTCAAGTGCTCACGAGCCGCAACATCCGCAGCGGTCTCTTCATGAATCACTTCATGGGCGGACTCAACTACCAGATCGAGCACCACTTGTTCCCGAGCATGGCGCGACCGCACCTCAAGCGCGCGGGCGAAATCGTCAAGGAATACTGCGCGGCTCGCGGCATCAACTACACCGAAGTCGGACTCTTCAAGTCGTACGGCATTGTCATCCGCCACCTCAACGAGGTTGGGCTTGGCGCCGACGGAGATCCGTTTGATTGCCCAGCGGCTGGCCGCACGGGCTACTCGGGCTAACTTTCGGTCAAGTATCCCGGCCGCTTTGGCGAGATGTCATCACCGGATGACTCGTGCCTAATACGTCGCAATACCCACGGTACGAGGTGCTCGCGAGCCCAACCGACGTCTTCGACGCGCGCCTGGCGCCACGAGGTTGGAGGCAACGGCTCGGGTTTGAACGGCTCGAGATCGTTCTCCACGTTGAGCGCCTCGAGCACCATGCGCGAAATCGTGTGGTGTCCGACCGCGGAGAAGTGCAGTCGATCGGGCGCCCACATTCTGGGGTCCGATAGCTCGCGCAGCGCCCACATGTCGGCGACGATCGCGTCATGCCGGTACGCAACCGCGCGCAGATTCTCATTGTAGATCGCGACCTTTCCGCGCATTCGCCGGAGCACGGGTGTCATGCCGATGTCAGGTCCGTTGAACATCACGACTGTTGCGCCTTTGCTGCTGAGCCGCGCGATCATGTCTTCGAAGCGTTCGGCGATGTCGTCGGGATCGGTCCCAGGACGAATGATGTCGTTGCCCCCAGCAGAGACGCTAATCAGGTCTGGATTGAGTTCGAGCGCTGCATCCACTTGCTCATCGCAAATCTGTTGAAGCAAGCGCCCGCGGATCGCGAGATTCGCGTACGCGAAGTCGTCGGCGCCTGCACTGAGAACTTCAGCGACGCGGTCAGCCCACCCGCGGTGACCGCCCGGGCGGTTGGGTTCTGGGTCACCAATTCCCTCTGTGAACGAGTCGCCAATCGCCACATATCTCGTCCAGGGGTGCAATTGGGTCATGTTCCTAGCTTCACTCACGTGCTGTTCGTCTGACAAGCCGAGCCGCGGCGCGCCGCCGCTGTAACCCAAATTGGTGCCAGACTGGTTACGGACGCGATATTCGCGGCCACCGCACGACGATCGACAAGGAGGTCGACATGGGAATCATTGGTTGGATTATTCTCGGACTAGCCGCAGGGGCAATCGCGAAGGCGATTCTGCCAGGAACCCAAGGTGGCGGATGGCTCATCACTCTCGTTTTGGGTGTGGTTGGTGCACTGCTGGGCGGATTCATCGGTGGATTGCTCTTCAACGTCGACCTCGGCGGATTCTTCGATATTCGCACGTGGTTGCTCGCGATCGGTGGCGCGATTCTCGTGCTGCTGATTTACGGCCTCATGACTAGGCGCAAGGCCTAACTAGCCTTCAACGGGAGCGGATGCTGCGGCACCCG
Organism: Salinibacterium sp.; assembly: GCA_031387145.1. GTDB lineage: Bacteria > Actinomycetota > Actinomycetes > Actinomycetales > Microbacteriaceae > Rhodoglobus. The sequence continues at coordinate 13,028 of JANNCX010000188.1, read as the reverse complement.
CTCCCGTTGTGCGTTAAGCCCCGCTTTGCGTACCTGCCGTCAGCGGCGGGTGAAATGATGACTCAATGGGCAAGCAAGACGGAAGTGATCGTCAAGTCACCGTCGGCCCGATCGACGACTCGACGGCCACTATCCTGCACGTCGATATGGACGCGTTCTTCGCATCGGTAGAACTGCTCGATCACCCCGATCTCGTCGGCAAGCCCGTGATTGTCGGGCATCGATCATCCCGATCCATCGTCACGGCCGCGACCTATGAGGCGCGCAAGTTTGGCGTCAATTCGGCTCTTCCCATGGCAATCGCTCTACGCCGGTGCCCAGAGGCCATCGTTCTCGAGCCACACTTCGATCGGTACATCCAGTTCTCGCGAATCGTCATGGAGTTGTGCGACGGCCTCACTCCCAAGGTCGAGCGGCTCGGGATCGACGAAGCGTTTCTCGACGTCGCGGGCGCGCGGCAAGTCTTCGGCTCCCCGGTTGTCGTCGCGGCGCTGCTGCGCGAACGCGTGCTCGATGCCACGGGACTCGTGTGTTCGGTCGGGGCTGCCGCCACAAAGTTCGTCGCCAAGCTCGCTTCAGGGATGAGCAAACCAAACGGACTGCTCGTGGTTCCGCTCGAGAACACGATCGAATTCTTGCATCCGCTGCCAATCGCGCGCTTGTGGGGCGTGGGTGGCAAGACGGAAGAAGCGCTGCGAGCCCGTGGCTACAACACGATCGGCGAATTGGCTCACACTCCCGTTGAGGTGCTGAAGAAGACCCTCGGGGATGCAGCGGCGCGACGACTGCACGAACTCTCCTGGGGGATCGACGATCGCACGGTGCGCCCGGGCGGGGCCGAAAAGAGCGTCGGACACGAGATGACCTTCGAAACGGATGTCACGGATCCAGCGATCGTGCGTCGCGAGCTGCTTCGAATGGCGAACATGGTTGCCGTGCGGCTGCGCAAGGGCGACTTCATGGCGCGCACGGTCGTACTCAAGTTGCGGTTCGCAGACTTCTCGACGATCACGCGATCGCGCACTCTCACGGAGCCGACGGATCTTGGTCGCACCATCTACGAAGAAGTTCGAGCCGTATACGAGGCAACGGGCAAGCAAAGCGCGGCCATCCGACTCGTGGGAGTGCGCGCCGAACAGCTCCAAGACGCCACCACGGCTCAACTAGGGCTGTGGGACCACGTGCAAGGCTGGCGTGATGCGGAGACCGTGATGGATGCCGCTACCGCCCGATTTGGCCGAGGTGCAGTAACGCCGGCTCGACTCATCGGGCACTCTGCCGACCAACGCCCCAGCTTGGGGCAGCGCGACTAGTTAGCTGGTTGAGTAGCGCGCTCGCGCGCGTATCGAAACCCAGTGTCACCCGCTGCCGGTAACATCTCATCAAGTGACCACCTCTTCGCTCGGGCCAGCAGTTTCGCCCGAGGCGACGGTCGCTACGCCCGCCGTTTTCACACCAGCCCTCGGCACCTTCGCCGCGGAACACCTCTCGCCCGCGTACCCCGAGCGCGCGGCTCGCGGCACGGCCGACAAGCTCCGTGCGTGGCAAGCGGAAGCGCTCGACGAATACTTTGCTCGCGAGCCACGCGACTTTCTCGCGGCCGCAACTCCGGGCGCGGGCAAGACGACCTTCGCCCTGCGCCTCGCTGTAGAACTCATTGCCCGCCGGGTCATCGACCGCGTGACGGTGGTTGCACCGACAGACCACCTCAAACGCCAGTGGGCGGATGCTGCCCACAAGGCGGGCCTGCGCCTCAATCCCGCGTTTGCAAACGGTGACGGGTATGGTGGGCGCCGGTTCCACGGTATGGCGGTCACGTACGCTCAAGTGGCCGTTCGGGCATCCCTCCACCGAGAGATCACGGCGTCGGCGCGAACGCTCGTGATTCTCGACGAGGTGCACCACGGCGGGGACGCCCTCAGCTGGGGCGACGCAATCCGCGAGGCATTCGAGCCCGCGGTGCGCCGGCTTTCTCTCACGGGCACACCGTTTCGTACTGATACCGCGCCGATCCCGTTTGTCACATATGCGCCCGACGACAAAGGCATTCGAACGTCACTCACCGACTACAGCTATGGCTACGGGCGAGCACTCGCCGATGGCGTCGTTCGGCCCGTCATCTTTATGGCCTATGCGGGCCGAATGCGGTGGCGCACGCGAATGGGCGACGAAATGGAGGCTCGGCTCGGCGAGGGAGACACGAACGACGTCACCGCACAGGCATGGCGAACGGCCCTCGACCCAAAGGGCGAGTGGATGCCCGCGGTGCTGCGAGCAGCCAACACGCGTCTGACAGGGGTCCGCAACTCGATGCCCGACGCCGGCGGCCTCGTCATCGCCACGGATCGGCAGTCCGCGCGCGCCTACGCAGCCCTGCTCGCGGACATCACGGGGGAGAAGCCGACCGTAGTGCTCTCGGACGAGAAGGCGTCGTCCGGTCGTATCGAGTCGTTCGCGGCGAGCGAGAAGCGGTGGATGGTAGCCGTGAGGATGGTCTCGGAGGGCGTGGATGTGCCGCGGCTCGCGGTCGGGGTGTACGCGACATCCGCTTCCACACCGTTGTATTTCGCGCAAGCAGTGGGTCGGTTCGTGCGCGCGCGTCGCCGGGGAGAGACGGCGTCGATTTTCGTACCGAGCGTTCCCTCGCTCTTGTCACTCGCGACGCAACTCGAGCTCGAGCGCGACCACGCTCTCGATCGCGAGCGCAATGACGACCAACTGCTCGACGACGACCTGCTCGACGCCGAGAACCGGGAGCAAGAGACGAGCGACGAGCTCACGGACGAATTCGTGTGGGAGGCCCTCGAGTCCGACGCGAATTTCGATCGCGTGTTGTTCGATGGTGACGAGTTCGGGTATGCCGCCCACGTTGGGAGCGACGAAGAGCTGGACTTCATCGGGCTTCCCGGAATTTTGGAGCCCGACCAAGTGCGTGACTTGCTGCGCCAGCGTCAGGCTCGCCAGTCACGCCGATCGTCGGGTAAAACTCGCGAAGAACAACCGCCCGCGATGTACCGAACGTTGAAGGAGCAGAGGTCGCTGCTCAACTCACTCGTGGGGATGCGTTCGAAAGTGTCGGGGGAGCCGCACGGGCTCATTCACGCCGAACTGCGGCGGGTTCACGGCGGTCCTGCGGTTGCTCAAGCGACCGTGACGCAATTGCAAGCGCGAATTGACTCGCTGCGTCGGGGGATGCGCGGCTAGCGCGCCGCACACATGGTGACCCTGCTCCGAGCTACACCCTAATCACGGTTGGACCTCCGAGCCCGTCTAGCGCCTCGAAGTCGTTGTCCTGGGTTACGACGGGCAGGCCGTTCGCGAGCGCAATAGAGGCGATCCAGAGATCATTGACGTTGATGCGTCGCTTCGATTCGGCCAAGCGAAACCGGAGACGGGCCCATTCGTGTGCCGCGGCTTCATCGACAGGAAGGGCGATGAGGCCCGAGATCGAGTCCAGTGTCGCGAGCCGGGATGCCCGCGTCTCAGTGTCAGGGGCGGCGTAGATGCCGGCGTGCAGTTCCGCAATTGTGATGACGCTCACTGCAAGCTTCTCTGGTAGTGCGGATTCGTCGAGCGCTCGCCCTGACTCGGCCGCGATGAGCACACTCGTGTCGAGTAGCCCCACAGATGCCGTCACCGAATCGGTCCTAAGTCATCGGTTGTGTCGCCCGCGAGCGCCGCTAGGTCAGCGCGAAGACCCGCATCCGCTTGCTTGCTGCGAAGAGCACTAATCAAGTCGGCACGGCCTATCGTGCTCCGGCCCATCGGGCGCACCGGAACAAGTGTCGCGACCGCGACGCCATTCGCTGTGATCGTGACATCCTGCCCATCACGCACCCGCTGGATAACTTCGGCGGTGTGATTGCGCAGTTCGCGCACGGGAACTAGGGTCATGTGTTCATTGTAGCTGACCGTAGCTTGGTGTAGCACACAGCGAAGCAGTTAAATGGGAAACGCCCCGGTATGGACCGGGGCGTTTCCGTTACTGAACTATAAAGATCAGAGGGGACGGATGTTCTCCGCCTGAGGACCCTTCGGTCCCTGTGTGATGTCGAACTCGACCTTTTGGTTCTCGTCGAGCGACTTGTAGCCACCAGTTGCGATGGCCGAGTAGTGGGCGAACACGTCAGGACTTCCATCCTCAGGGGCGATGAATCCAAAGCCCTTTTCCGCGTTGAACCACTTAACGGTGCCTAATGCCATGTAAAACTCCTCCAGGAGCGTTCTTCTGGCCCCGACAGTCGAGGCCACATCCGCGCACTACGAAGAGTTGCGAACGATGTGCCTAGGTTATAGCAGTAGTTGCCAGCGGCTGCCATGTATTTGCAAACTGGTGCACAAATGGTAACCAATGTTCATCTAGCGGAAATCTCGGGATTTTGTGCGCGGAACCATCGCCAATTGCTCGAACCGATCAGCCAAGATGTTGATGACCCCCTCGGGTGACCGTTCAAGAATGCCGCGCACGATGAGCGCGGGCGCCTCCCGAACTACCCGTCGATATTTGCCCCACACGCCCACGCTGCAAATCACGTTGACGAGTCCGGTTTCATCTTCGATGTTGATGAAAGTGATTCCGCTTGCGGTCGCGGGGCGCTGTCGATGGGTGACAACACCCGCGATCTCAATACGCCGCCCAGACTCTGCTGTAGCGAGTCCTGCCGCTGTGATGACGCCCCGAGCAGCAAGGGGCTCTCGCACGTGTTGCACGGGATGACTGTCTGGAGAGATCCCCGTCGCCCACAAGTCGCTCATGAGTTCTTCGACCGCCGACGGCATTGCGAACAACGGCGGCTGCACCGCGACGATGCTCCCCGGCAAGAACTCGGCACGATCCTGGGCAGCGTTTCCCGCGTTCCACATCGCTTCGCGCCGCGCGAGCCCCAACGAGTCAAACGCGCCCGCGGCAGCGAGCAACTCGAGTTGAGCCGTCGAAACCCCCACGCGTCGTACGAGGTCGCTCATGTCGCGGAACTCGCCGCCGCGATCACGCTCGGCCACGATTTTGGTCGCGAGCGCGACACTGATTCCGCTTACCTCATCGAGCCCGAGGCGCACCGCGAATGCGCCGTCACGGCGGTGGTGACTCGTCGTGTCTTCGTGTGACCTCACGAAAGCCCCGATAGGGGGCTGCTCGTGGTCGAGGCACGAGGGCATGCCGGTGGGTTGTCCAGCCCCCTCGAGGCCAGCATGTGCGCCCGAACGTTGGATGTCGGGCCTCAGCACCGTGACACCGTGGCGGCGGGCATCCGCCACCAAAGTTTGCGGCGAGTAGAAACCCATGGGTTGCGCGCGAAGCAACGCGGCGAGAAACGCGGCGGGGTAGTGCAGGCGCATCCACGCACTCGCGTAGACGAGCAGGCCGAAGCTCAGGGCGTGACTTTCTGCGAACCCGAATCCCGCGAAGGCTTGAATGCTGCCGTAGATCTTGTCGGCGTCATCGCCCACGATGCCGTTGGTTGCCATGCCCGCGTAAAGCTTGTCGCGAAGAGTCTCGATGCGTTCGATTCCGCGCTTGGAGCCCATCGCTCGGCGCAAGAGGTCGGCGTCGTCTGCCGTGCAGCCACCAACCGCGACCGCGACTTGCATGAGTTGTTCTTGAAAGATCGGCACACCGAGAGTGCGCTCGAGAGGCTCGACGAGTTTGGGATGCAAATACGTGACCTTCTCGGTGCCGAGTTTGCGGCGGACGTACGGATGCACGGCGCCGCCCTGAATCGGACCGGGTCTGATCAAGGCGATCTCAACGACGAGGTGATAAAACTCTCGAGGCTGCAAACGCGGGAGCAGCCCCATTTGCGCACGACTCTCCACTTGGAAGACGCCGATCGCGTCGGCTCGACACAACTGGTCGTAGACGCCTTGCTCCTCTTTCGGCATGCTCGCGAGATCCCACACTTCACCGAGCTTGTCGCGCGCGATATCGAAGCTGTATTGCAGTGCGGAGAGCATCCCGAGTCCGAGTAGATCGAACTTGACGAGCCCCATCCAGGCGCAATCGTCTTTGTCCCACTGCACGACCGTGCGGTCTTTCATGCGTGCGTGTTCGATCGGCACGACTTCGCCGACGGGTCGCTTCGTGAGCACCATTCCGCCCGAGTGAATGCCCAAGTGCCGGGGAAACTTCATGACCTCTTTCGCGAGTTCGATGACCGCTTCGGGAATGTCGTGGTCATCGCTCGACACCGTGGCGCCCCAGCGCTCCACTTGCTTCGACCACGCGTCTTGTTGACCAGGGCTGTGACCGAGCGCTTTCGCCATGTCGCGCACAGCGAACTTGGGCCGGTACTGAATGACATTGGCGACTTGAGCAGCATTGCGGCGACCGTACTTCGCGAAAACGTATTGAATGACCTCTTCACGCCGTTCCGAATCGAAATCGACGTCGATGTCAGGTTCTTCTTCGCGCATCGCCGAAATGAACCGCTCGAACGGCAGCTTGTATTTGATCGGGTCGACTGCCGTGATCTTGAGCAGATAGCAAATCACCGAGCTTGCCGCCGAGCCACGACCTTGACACAGGATGCCCCTGCTGCGGGCCTCGCGAACGATGTCCCACACGATCAGGAAGTACCCGACGAAGTGCTTCTCGTCGATGACCCGGAGTTCGCGCTCGATGCGCTCTCGCACGTCATCGGTGAGTTCGATGCGGCGATCCGGCACGCCAGCCCACACGAGTTCGCGCAGGTAGCTCATGGGCGTGTGGCCCTCGGGAACCTCCTGATCGGGCAGATCTGGCTTGGCTTTGCGTAGCTCGAAGCTCAGTTCGTCAGCGATCGCGACGGTGTTTTCGACGGCTCCTGGATAGCGCGCGAAGCGAGTCGCCATCTCGGCGCCCGATCGTAGGTGGGCCGCACCCGAGGCGGGGAGCCAGCCGTCCATTTCGTCGAGACCGCGATGTGCCCTGACGGCGGCAAGCGCAGTGTGCAAGTGATGTTGCGCAGGAGTCGCGTAGTGCACTGCGCCCGTCGCGACGACTCGTAAACCCTTTTCTTTTGCGAGACCGTAGAGCACATCGTTGTGCACGCTATCGAGCGGATTGCCGTGATCGAAGAGTTCGACGACGACGTTTTCGGCGCCAAACAACTCCACGAGCCGATCGAGCTGTGCGCCGGGATTTTGCCCACCCCCCAACGCCCGCCGAACTGCGCCCTTGCGGCACCCCGTGAGCACGAGCCAATGCCCACCCGCTCTCCGTGCGAGATCGTCGAGGTCGTAGATCGGTCGACCCTTCTCGGCGCCGCGCAATTGCGCTTCTGTGATTGCGGCTGCGAGCCGGTGATACCCCTCCTCTTTGCGCGCAAGCACGAGCAAGTGCTCACCTTCTGGATCGGCGACTCCGTTTTGCGGAGCGCTCAGTCCGAGCGACAACTCGGCACCGAGAATCGTCGCAACGCCGAGCTCTGCCGCTGCTTCGGCCATGCGCACGATTCCATAAAGGCCATCGTGATCCGTGAGGGCGAGAGCCGTGAGACCCAGCCGCGCGGCTTCTTCTGCGAGTTTCTCGGGCATGCTCGCTCCATCGAGAAAGCTGAAACTCGAGTGCGCGTGCAGCTCTGCGTACGGCACAGTCGCGACGTGGGCGTCGGCCGCGGCATCCGTTGCGCTGGGGGGCACGTATGCGGTGCGCTTTCGCGACCACGCGGGGCTGTCGCCTCCATCGGCGTCGAGGGGTGGCGCCGAGCCCGGCCGCGACGCTTGCGACAACTTGCGTTCGAACTCCGACCACGGGATCGGGGGATTGCTCCATCCCACGGTTACCGCCCCCGCTCGGCCAAAACGAACGGAGTCAACGGCTCAGTCATAGCGAGCCTCTGCCCACCAGCCCGTGCCGTCGAGCGCGAGCAGCCACGCGCATCCCGTGTCGTCGACGGCTTGAAACTGCCATGCTCGCCGAGCGTGCTCGGGTGACCACCAGCGCTCATCGATCGGCCATGGGCCCGCCCACGCCGTGATCGCGATGAACTTCGCCCCGGCTTGCAGCGACACGGGCGCCGCAGAGAGCGCAGCACGGTCGTCGATCTGCACGGTCGAACCATCCGCTCCCATGACTCGCACGGGATGCCGCTTCGAAAAGACCGTACCGGGCAAGGGGGCAGGGAGTCGGCCTGGCCACGGTTGGCTAACCGCTCTACCGGCGACGGGTCGATCGCCCCACGCGACGAGTCGCTGGCGGTCGAGCAGAGTGCGACCGCCGCCCACCGACGGCATGAGCACGGCGCCGTGACCGAGCATGCTTTGCACGCGCGACAACCCGTGATGAATGCGTTCATCCGCCCCCGTGCCCCACAGCCCCGTCTCGTGATGAGCGATCGCGTCGACGGCTTCTGGGGCGATTCGCACGCGAGTAATGCCCGAGCTGAGCCCTGCGTCAATCACGGCTGAGCCCTGCAGCTGCCACCGCACGCGATCGACGACGTCAGCGACGGTGAACGATCGCGGGTGCAACCAGACTCGCTCCGAGAGTTCGCCGGAGTCCGAATCAAGAGTCACTCTGATGGCCGTGCACACGAGCCTGGCTGTCGTGAGTTGCGTGATGAACTCTTGAGCGATCGCCCTCACGCCGAACGCGACCTGATCGACTCGATCGAGTGCGGGCTCAAAGTCGACGGCAACATCAAAGTCGTGCGGGGGAGTGCGCGGAGTCAGCGGCCAACTATCGCGACCGGCCGAGAGGGCGTGCAAGCGAGCTCCGTGCTCGCCAAAGCGAGTGAGCACGTCGTCGGGATTCAGAGCAGCGAAGTCTCCGAGTGTGCGGATGCCGAGCCGCCGCAACAGGGTGACGAGGGCCGCGTCATCCAGTAGTCCAACATCGAGCGGTGACAAGAAGACGGCGGACTCACCGGCCGCAACGATGCGCACAGCACTACCCGAAGCACGCCGCGCCGCGTGCTCGGCCGTGAAGGTGCCGTCGGCGATGCCGGCCCACGCTCCGCCAGCTCCCACTTCTGCCATGCGCCCGATGAGCGTGAGCGCGGCCGCTTTCTCGCCGCCGTAATACCGTGCGACCCCGCGCACACGCACTGCGCACACGCCCGGTCGCAACAGTTGAACGCCCGGCGTGAATTGCTCGACGGCGGAGATCACGGGCTCGAAGGCTCGGTTGTCGAGTGAGGGGTCGTAATCGAGCACGATCACGTGGGGGCAGCGGGCTTGGGCTTCTCGCAAGCGAAGTCCTCGCGTGACGCCTTCGGAGCGAGCGGCAGCGGATGATGCGAACACGACTCCTTTAGCAATGAGCGCGACGGGGGAATCCGGGCCGACCTGGGCGGCCGCAGCGGCCGCGGTCACTGGCCAGTCCGCACACCACAGCACGATGACGCGAGTGGATGCCCCCGCATAGGCCGACCTCATCCGCGCGCTTGAGCTAAGGGAATCGCTTGGCGATTCTGCGACGCCAGCGGCGTATCGAAACCCCTGACCGCCCCCACGCTCTCGTCAACCGCGGGCAGCCACAACCGGGCGCTACGCGGGCGACCCGCCGCACGACTCGTGACCGTGACGGTCACTTCGCGAGCAGTGAGGTGGCCGTGGCCCGACCCGATTCCGTGCCAAGCGCTCTGCGAGAGCGAGAGCATGGCTTCGCTGTGCGGCCAACTGCCGAGCACGAGCAGCGTCGCACCGCGCTGACGGAGCCTCGCAGTGAGTCGCGAGACGCTCGAATCGCTCGCGCGTTTCGGAGGTCTCGTAACGACGACTCCCATGACGTCTGCGATCGCCGCGGTTACCGCGAGCCATTGCTCGCCGGGTTGTGGCACGAGCACGAGCCGCTCGAGGTCGATGCCGAACCGCTGTGCCGCCTCGACGCCGAACTCGGGCACGCCGACGACGGCACACCACGACCCCGCTGCCGACGGCGCCGCGAGCAACGCCATGATGAGCATCGCGGAGCGTTCGACCGAATACGCGGCGCCTTGCTTGAGCCCACCGCCCGGCAGGAGGCTTGCGATCGCGGGGTTCGTCGGAATGATGCGCGAATCGAGTGTCGTCGCTTGCATCTGGCGGATGCGAGACTGAAGTGCTTGCACGTGCTCGCCCCGGGCAGCAGCGAAATCGGGGTCGATTTCGCGGTCTGCAGCGGGAGAGGACATCTCCCCATGTTCGAACATATGTTCGAGTATGTCAATTGCTACCGACATCGCACGGCGTGTCGCGCACAGCTGACACTGAGAGCAACACCGTCACGAAATGTCACCGGAATCGACTAGCGTCGAAGCGTGAATTACATCGAAGCCATCGGACTCACGAAGACCTACACACCGAAGGGCGCGCCTCCCGTACACGCGCTCGACGGTCTCGATCTCGTCGTTCCGCAAGGCACAGTCACGGCGCTCCTCGGTCCGAACGGCGCGGGGAAAACGACCACCGTCAAGGTGCTCACGACGCTCATCACTCCCGATTCGGGCTCGGCAACGATCGACGGAATAGACGTGCTTGCGCATCCCGAACGCATTCGTCCCATCATCGGAGTATCGGGTCAGTACGCCGCAGTCGACGAGAACCTCACGGGCTTTGAGAACCTCGACATGGTCGGCCGTTTGTACCACTTGGGCGCGAAGCAATCGCGGATCCGCGCGAGAGAACTCATCGACCTCTTCGATCTCACTGAAGCGCAAAACCGACCCGTGAAAGGATTCTCAGGTGGCATGCGCAGGCGCATCGACCTCGCGGGCGCCCTCGTGACTCGGCCGCAAGTGCTCTTTCTCGACGAACCCACGACGGGCCTCGACCCGCGCAGCCGACTCGGCATGTGGGACATCATCACGACGCTCGTCGGCCAAGGCACGACGGTGCTACTCACGACGCAATACCTCGAAGAGGCCGACCAACTCGCCGACAGCATCTCGGTCATAGACGATGGCAAAGTCATCGCGAAAGGCACGTCAGACGAACTCAAGGCCTCGATCGGCGGTCAACGAGTCGAGTTGAGCCTTGTCTCAGCGGATGACACGGCGGCCGCCCGCGAGATCCTGACTCGTTTCGGCACGGGGGAGCCGACCGTGTCGGCCGATGGCCGAGGTCTTACCGTCAAGGCGGAGCACGCCCCCGCGGCGTTGCAGCAGATCCTCGCCGAATTCGACAGCCGCGGCATCCACTTGTTCGATGCGGGCATGCGACGACCGACGTTAGATGACGTGTTCTTGAAACTCACGGGTCACGCGGCCACAGAAGAGCAATCGGCCGACGAACCCCCGGCTAAGGCGACGAAGAAGAAGGCATCCAAATGACCACGACAGAACGACCTGTGTCGCGATCGCCGATCGGCAATTGGCTCACCGATGGGTGGATCACGACGAGGCGCAACCTCATCAAGATCAAGCGTGTACCCGACATTCTCGTGTTCACGACGCTGCAGCCGATCATGTTCGTGCTGCTTTTCACTTACGTCTACTCTGGCGTCATCAACATTCCCGGCAGCACGTACACCGAGTTCATCATGGCCGGGATCTTTGCTCAGACGGTCGTGTTCGGCTCGACGTATTCCGGCTCAGCGATGGCCCAGGATCTGCGCGACGGCATCATCGACAGGTTCCGTACGCTGCCGATGAGTCCATCGGCGGTGCTCATCGGGCGCACCAACGGTGACCTTCTGATCAACTCGATTTCGATGGTCGTCATGATGATCACCGGCCTGATCGTGGGATGGCGCATCAACTCGAGTCCGCTCGAAGCGATCGCCGCGGTCGGCCTGTTGTTGGGTTTCGCGTACGCGCTCTCGTGGGTCATGGCGTTCATCGGCATGAGCGTTCGCAGTCCCGAAGTCATCAATAACGTGTCGTTCTTGATCCTCTTTCCGCTCACGTTCCTCTCGAACGCCTTCGTGCCGAGCGACTCGCTACCGACGCCGCTGCGGATCTTTGCCGAATGGAACCCCGTCTCGGCCCTCGTTCAAGCGACGCGCGAACTCTTCGGAAACGTTCCGCCTCAAGCGCCGGAACCGACGGTGTGGCCGCAGCAGTATCCGATCATTACGGTCCTCCTTGGCATGGCCATAATGCTCGTGGTATTCGTCCCGCTTGCAATCCGCAAGTTCTCCAATGTGAGCACGCGCGCATGACCAAGCACTGGACACCGCTCGCCATCACGTGGTTGATTCTCGCGATCGTCGGCCTCGTCGGCACGTGGACCTTCAACGCGTTCGCGATCGTTCAAATGCGCGATTTCATCGGCGATTGGGTGGGCAGTGGTCCGGCCGTGTCGTCGCTCACGGTCGATCTGCTCGTCGTCGCGGTCGCGGGCTGCATCCTCATCGTCGTGGAATCTCGCCGGCTCGGGATGCCACGTGCCTGGCTCTACATCGTGCTCTCAGGTATCACTGCCTTCGCGTTCACGTTCCCGCTGTTTCTCGCTATGCGGGAGCGCAAGTTGGCGGAGCTCGCGAAGTCAGCCCCCTAACCCCGGTCGGGGTGCTTGGCCCTCGGCCTTGTTCGGGCCGTTGCGATATCAGTATTCGCACGCGCCGCGCGATGCAGTAGTTTTGCCGCAGGAGGTTCACCATGGTTCCAGAAATCAATTGGCTGGCCGTAGCGCTAGCAACCGTCTCGAGCTTGATCGTCGGCTCCGTCTGGTACGCCCGCAAAGTCTTCGGTACTCGGTGGATGCGCCTCGCCAAGATCGACGAAGCGTCGATGGGCGACGGGGTTGGCGCCATCATCGCCACAGTGATCGTGAGCTTCATCACGGCATCCGTTCTCGCCGGATCAGCTGCAATCGCGCAGAACTTCTACGGCGGCAACTTCCTGCTGAATACCGTCATCACGAGCGTCATTTTGTGGGCCGGATTCACGGCCGCGCGGTTCGTGACGCACGACGCGTTCGAACGACGTCCGTCAGCATTGACCACCCTTACCCTCGCTCACGAACTCGTGACGATCGTCATCATGGCGCTCATCATCGGCGCGTTCGGAATCAGCGCGGTCTGAGATTAGGTACCTGCGCCGTTAGCGCGGCTTGAGTTTTCGCGCGCGCGGCTTTCCCGTCTTCTTTGGCGGCTTTTTGCTAGTACCCGTCGCGGGCGCCTTCTTGCG
>JANNCX010000145.1:0-2162 GCA_031387145.1 Salinibacterium sp. | reverse complement strand
AATCGACGATCCGGGGAGCGACGCCGTGACGGGCCCCTCAACAGCGCCCGCGAGTGCGGCCGCCTTCGACTCGCCCAGTGCGAGCAGCACGAGGTGTCTGGCGCGGAGGATCGTGCCGAGGCCTTGCGTGATGCAGTGGGTCGGAACATCCGCTAACGAATCGAAGAATCTCGCGTTGTCGATGCGCGTTTGTTGCGTGAGTGTCTTGACGCGCGTGATCGATGCGAACGACGAACCGGGTTCGTTGAAGCCGATGTGCCCAGTGCGGCCGATTCCGAGCACTTGCAGGTCGATTCCACCTGCCTCGGCGATCGCGTCTTCGTACGCCTCCCCCGCGAGTTCGATGGGCCCGCGATCGGCTGGAACGCGGACGAGCTCGGGGGTGAGCCCGAGTGGCGCGACTACTTCGCGCGCGATGACCGATCGATAGCTTTGCGGATGCACGGGGTCGAGCCCCACGTACTCGTCGAGCGCGAAGCCTCGCACTCGCGAGAGGTCGAGGTGGCGCGCCGCGAGAGCGCGCCACGTCGAGAGCGGCGTGGATCCCGTCGCGAGTCCGAGAACAGCGGTGGGGTTGGTTGCGACGAGATTCTCGATCGCGTCGGCCGCTACCTCGGCGGCGGCATCCGCGTCGGCAACAATGACGACTTCGGCCATTAACCGACTCCGGCGAGGGCGGCACCCACGAGGGCTGCACCTACCGCGGCCGCGGGAAACCCAGCAGGCACGATGTGCACGCGCTCGCTCAAGTCGATCGAGGCGAGGAAGGGCGACGCGGCCTCCCACGACTCGAGGACGGCGACGACGTCGGCGAGAAGCTCGGGCCCGAGCGACGAGAGCCCTCCGCCGATCACGACGCTATCGACGTCGACCGCGAGCACGAGAATCCGTGCGGCTGCCGCGACATTGTCGATGAGGCGAGCCTTGACCTCGATCGCGAGCGCATCGCCCGCAGCGGCCGCAGCGAAGAGGGCTCGCGCGGGCTTCGGGTCATCGGTCGGCCACTGGCGTGCGATCGCGGAGCCGGATGCCACGGTCTCGAGACACCCGCGCTGGCCACACGCACACGGCTGTCCGGCCGGATCGACTGGGATGTGACCGATTTCGCCCGCTGTGCCCCGCGACCCACGCCACAACGATCCGCCGAGCACGAGACCCGCGGCGAGGCCCGTGCCGAGGTTGAGGTACGCGAGCGAGTGATCCGGGTGCGTCTCGAGCAAATGGAATGCGCCGAGAGCCGCGGCGTTGACATCGTTATCGATGCGCACGGGGCGACCCAAGCGAGCGGATAATTCGGCACCCAGATTGAGACCCTCGAGGCCGAGGTTGACGGCGTGCGACACGGTTCCGTTGTCGACGGCGCCAGGGATTCCGATACCGATCGACGCGAATCCGTCGATCGTCGTGCCCGCGAGCTTTGCGAGCGACGTGACCGCGGCGACGGCCGTGTCCACTACCTCGGCGGGGCCGAATCCCGTGGGCAACCGAAGCTGCTCGACGATGTGGCCGTCGTGGGCGATGGCTACGGCATCCGTCTTCGTTCCACCGATGTCAATGCCGACGCGGAGCTCTCGCGCGGTCATCCCTTCACCGCCCCCGCGACGAGGCCCGACGTTAGTCGACCCTGAACGATGAGGAAGAAGATGATGACGGGAACCGCGACGAGAGTGGATGCCGCCATCACTTGCCCCCAGTCCGTCTCGCGCGTCGCGCTCGCTTGCACGAACCCGCGTAGCCAGAGCGGAAGTGTTTGCGCCGCCTCGGACGGCAACAGCACGAGAGCGACCGTGAACTCGTTCCACGCTTGCAAGAACGCGTAGACACCGGATGCCACGAGCCCGGGCGCGAGCAACGGGAACGTAATCCGCATGAAAGCCCCAAACCGGCTCAAGCCGTCCACCATCGCGGCCTCCTCGAGGTCGGCGGGGACTCCCGCGACGAACCCGCGCAGCATCCAAATCGTGAACGGCACGACGGCTGCGATGTAGATGATGCTCACGCCAATGACGGAGTCGAGCAGCCCCACGCTCGAGACCATCTTGTATTGAGCGATGAAGAGTCCTTCGGCGGGGAGCATTTGCACGAGCAGCACCGCGATGACGAAGCTCTTGCGCCCGCGAAAGCGGAATCGACTGATCGCGACGGCCGCGAGAAACGCGAAG
>JANNCX010000138.1:0-1963 GCA_031387145.1 Salinibacterium sp. | reverse complement strand
AACCGGCTACCGGTTCGTCATGCTCGCGAAGGCGAGCGGTGTCGCCGACCTCGCGGGGCTCGCGGGCCGTGACGTCATCGCGCTGTGCGAGACCGCGGCTGGCGTGCTCGCGGCGCCCGAACTCGCGGCCCACGGTGACGTCGTCGCGCTCATGTGGGGAGCCGAAGACCTCGTCGTCTCGCTCGGCGGCAGCTCGAGCCGCTTCGCGGACGGTCGGTATCGGGATGTCGCGGCTCACGCTCGCTCGTCGGTGCTGCTCGCGGCAGGGGCTCACGGCAAGAGTGCTATCGACGCCGTGTTCCTCGATATCGCCAACACCGCGGGGCTGGAAGCCGAGGCCCGGGATGCTGCGGAGGTCGGATTTGCGGCGACGGCGTGCATCCACCCGAGTCAAGTCGCGGTGATTCGTGCGGCGTACGCGCCCAGCGCCGACGACCTCGAGCACGCGCGCGACCTGCTCGCCGTTGCTGAAAGCGAGCGCGGGGTCTTCGTGTTTCGCGGGGCGATGGTCGACGAGCCGCTGCTCGCGCTCGCCCGCCGCACGCTCGCGCGCTCAGCCAGATGAATATTCTCTTTGTCTGCAGCCGAAACCAACTGCGGAGCCCGACGGCGGAACGCGTCTTCGCCAACCGTGCCGAGACCGATTCCGCGGGCCTGGCGCCCGACGCTGACGTGCGATTGTCGAGCGATCAGCTTGAGTGGGCTGACCTCGTCGTGGTGATGGAGAAAGCGCACCGCTCCAAACTCAATCGCACATTCAGCCGGCATCTCGCGGGAAAGAAGGTCGTAAGCCTGGACATCCCCGACAAATTTGAGTTCATGCAGGCAGAGCTCGTCGAGCTACTTGAGCACAGGATGCGGCCGCACCTCCGTCATGTGTAATCGCAAATCTTCGAGAATGAACGAGCCGCCGCTCGCGTCACGAGGCTAGTCCTCGAACGTATTGACCATCGCCTGCGCCGCGCGGTCGAAGTACGCCCACAGCGTCGCATCCTGAAGCGGCGGCAACTCAAGCGTGTCGACTGCAGCGCGCATGTGCTTCAGCCAGCGGTCGCGAGCGTCGGGGTTGACCTTGAAGGGCATGTGCCGCATGCGGAGCCGTGGATGCCCGCGCTCTTCGCTATACGTTGTGGGCCCGCCCCAATACTGCTCGAGAAAGCCCGTCAGGCGCTGGATAGCGCCTTCGAGGTCGGGCTGCTCGGGATACAACGGCAGCAGCACCTCGTCGGTGCGAATGCCCTCATAGAACGCGCGCACGAGTTTCTCGAACGTCGGGCGTCCGCCCACTTGCTCCCAGAAGTTGCCTTGCGCCGCTTCGCCGCCCTGGCTCAAGCGAAGGGTGACGGGGTTCGGCTCGTGTGCGCCGGTCATTCGACTGCCTTCGTGGGTTTGGTGGGGGTTTTGCCCGTCGCGGTCACCGTTGGCTTGGTCGGCGGCTTGGATTGCGGCGTCGCCGAGTTTGGTCGGTTGACCGCAGCCGGGTCGATGAGCAGCTTTGTCTTGCGCTGAGTCTTGCTGCTGCGGAGGCCGGCCGCGCCGTCGAATCCGGAGAGTGTGATCGAGTTGAGGGCCGGAAGCCGAACGCCCATTTGATCGAGCGCACGCTTGATGCGCAGCCGCAACTCTCTCGCGACGTCGTCCTTCGACGACGAGCGAGTCTTGACGACAATGCGCACGACGATCGCTTCCGCAGAGATCGACTCGATGCCCCATAAGGCGGGCTTCTCAATGATTCGATTGCGCCACTTGCTGTCTGCGGCGAGTTCGTTGGCGACTTCGAGGATGCGCGCTTCGATGACGTCTACATCCGATTCGTAGGGCACAGCGAGATCTATGATGACGCGAGCCCACCCGTGTGACATGTTGCCGAGCCGCAGGATCTCGCCATTGCGCACGAACCACAGAGTGCCGTTCACGTCGCGCACTTGCGTAATGCGGATGCCGACGTCTTCGACGACGCCGG
>JANNCX010000134.1:0-6943 GCA_031387145.1 Salinibacterium sp. | reverse complement strand
CGAACTTTGCCGGTACCGGCCGCGATGACTTTTGCGACAACCGTGACCTGGATGGGGTCGCCACCGTAGTTCGTTTGAAGGGCGTTGGCCAGACTGCAGTCGCGATAGCCGGCGGACGCGGGATTGGCATCCCACGCACATCCGTCAGCGAAATAGACGGTTCGGAGCGTATTGGCGACGGGCTTGTTGTACACGGCCGAGACCGACTGGACCTCAAAGAGCGTGCCGTCGAGGATCGGCCCCGCTTCAAGTGTGGAATACCCGCCCGTCGCGGTGTAACCAGTCATCACGTATGTGACTGTGTCGCCCACGAAAACCGAACTGGGGCCGGTGATCGTGCCGCTGTTGCGCGCTTGCGACTGGATCTTGTCAACGAAGATCTCGCGTCCCGCGGGCGTCGAGACAGTGTTCACCCCCGCGGCTGAAGCCGTGATGCGGAAGTCGCGTGAAGTAAGCCACGCCGTGGTCGTGCGGGTGATTTCGATCGTGTACCAGAGCTTCTGGCAGGTGTTTGCAGCGAGTGAAGCGATCGTCTTGGTCGCGTTGCCGTCGACGGCGATGTTGGCAGTGACCTGATCCCAGACGAAGTCGACCGAAATACCTGTAACTGGTACACCAGTGATGTTGCAGACCGTCGCGCCGATCGGGAACTGATCGGGCCCGGTGGTCACATCGTTGCTGTCGAGTCCCATGAGCGACCACTCGAGCTGAGTGATCGTGAGCGAGTTCGTTGCGGCGCTCGCCGCAGTCGTGCCGACGAATGGCATCGCGATGGCGGCAACAATTGCGATGACAGCAGCCATGGCAGCGTTTCGGCGCGATCGCCCGGCAGTTGTGATTCGGGCCAGCATGCGGCTCACGGTAATCCCCTCAAGTGAAGCAATGCCGACAGGATTTTGACGGCCGCGAGGGACAGCGAACTCTAGGGAGCACACAAACCTCAGCGACTTATTCTGGCAGAGAAATGCTGGCGGCATCAGTGCCGCGCCCGCCCCATTTGTGGTGGCAAATCTAGTTTCGTTTGAGTGTCGAAAAGATGCCTCGAAGCACTTCTCGAACGACGGTTTGCCCGCCACGCGAGCCGAAAAAGTCGCCCACGGGGGTGCTGGGCGTGCGGGTCGTCGTGCGGGTGGTCGTGCGTGTCGTCGCCTTAGGGCGACTCGAGCGCTCCATGTCCCGCACGGCCTTGTCGTAGTCGGACTGCACTTTCGCGGCCTCTTTGGCTTGCGCGGCGGCGAGCTTGTTGGCCTCGAGCCGGGCATCCGCTTCCGCAGCTGCATTCATCTTGACGGCGAGGATCTCGCGCGCTGAGTCTCGATCGACGACCGTGCCGTAGGTTCCGGAGAGAGGTGAGGCATCGACCGTCGCTTGCATTTCGGCCGCGGGCGTCGGAGACATTGAACCTTGTGGAGCGCGCAAGCGAGTCCACGCGACGGGTGACGGAGCGCCCTTCTCGTTCATGACCGTGATGATCGCCTCGCCGATCGCGAGGGTCGTGAGCACTTCGCCCAAGTCGTAGCCCGAAGTCGGGTAGGTCGAGATGGTCGACTTGAGGGCCTTTGCATCGTCGGGCGTGTGGGCACGCAATTGGTGCTGCACGCGGGAGCCGATTTGCGCGAGTACATCGCTCGGGACATCTTTAGGTGTCTGAGTGACGAAAAAGATGCCGACGCCCTTTGAGCGGATGAGTCGAATCGTCTGCGTGATCGAATCGATGAAGTCTTTCGACGCGTTGTTGAAGAGCAAGTGCGCTTCATCGAAGAAAAACACGAGTTTTGGCTTGTCGATGTCGCCGACCTCGGGGAGGTCGTTGAAGAGATCGGCGAGGAGCCACATCAGGAAGGTAGAGAAGAGTGCGGGCTTGTCTTGAACCCCGGGAATCTCGAGCAAACTCACGATTCCCTTGCCCTCCGGCGTTGTGCGCAAAAAGAGTGCCGTGTCGATCTCTGGCTCGCCGAAGAACACGTCGGCGCCCTGATCCGCGAATGTGATGAGTTCGCGCAGGATGACGCCAGCCGTCGCGCCACTTAATCCGCCAAGGCTCTTGAGCTCCGGTTTGCCCTCATCGCTCACGAGCCACTGCAACACCATTCGCAAGTCGCTCAAGTCGACGAGCGGAAGGCCTGCGCTATCTGCGTAGTGGAACACGAGGCCGAGGCTCGACTCTTGAGTCGGATTGAGGCCGAGCACTTTCGACAGTAACAACGGTCCGAAACTCGAGACGGTCGCGCGAATCGGCACGCCGATCCCTTGACCACCGAGCGTGAAGTACTCGGTCGGCGTCGCGACCGCGTTCCAGTCCTGGCCGATCGACTTGGTGCGAGCGAGGAGCTTTTCGTTCGATTCACCCGGACTCGCAATCCCCGAGAGGTCGCCCTTGATGTCGGCCGCGAATACGGGAACGCCCGCTGCGGAGAGCTGCTCAGCGAGCACTTGCAACGTCTTCGTCTTACCTGTTCCCGTCGCACCCGCGACGAGTCCGTGGCGATTGACCATTGCGATCGGGATGCGGATGGGCACGTCGGGCAGGGCGTCCCCATTGACGAGTGCCCCCATTTCAAGAGCGACGCCGTCAAACGAGTAACCGGCTTTGATGGTTTGGACCTCGTCGGACGAGAGCGGCGCGCTGGAGCTATGCGAATCGCTTTTCGCCTCTTCGGCGAGCAACGCCGCTTCCGCTTCGGCGAGGGCCTTCTTCGCCGCTTCTACTTGGGCTGCAGCATCCGTCATGGGGCTAGTTTATTGACAGCAGGGTCACCTTCTCGAAGTCCCCACGGCTGACCGTATCCACCGTCGGCGACCGGCAAAGCCATGAGGTCGAGGAACGGCTTAGCGTCGAACGCTTCTGGGCCGAGCACTCCCGAACCCTTCCACGTGCCGTTCGCGAGTAGTTCGAGTGCAATGACGGGATTGAGTGCGGTTTGCCACACGACGCATTGGCTGTCGTACTCCGCCATCGTCCATTCGTTGTCACTCACGTGATACAGGTACACCTCACGGGGTTTGCCGTCGACCCCGGTGCCCGTTACCCATAGGCCGGCGCACGTCTTGCCGGTCATCCGCGGTCCAATCGTTGCAGGGTCGGGAAGGCCCGCGGCTACGACGTCTCGCGGCGCGACTATGACAGGGCCTGCGGCCGAGCGCACTCTGAGAGGCTCGGTCTTGTCGAGGCCGAGTTGATGAAGTGTCTTAAGGATTCCGATGAACTCTTCACCGAGTCCGTATTTAAAGGTCACGCGTTTTGCGTCGACCCACCGCGGCATGAGCAGCACTTCTTCGTGCTCGACATTGACACACTCGACGGGGCCGATACCCTCGGGAAACTCGAACACCTCGGGTTCGGAGAATTGTTCGGTCGTGAACCACCCACGGTCCTTCTCCCAGATCACGGGCGGGTTGAGGCACTCTTCGATCGTCGTCCAGATCGAAAACGAGGGCGCGAAGATCTCGTTGCCCGCTTCGTCGCGAACGACAAGGTTGGCGCCGTCGCGCGTGCCGAGCTCATCGATCTCGCTGAACAAGTGGTCGGCCGCGTAGCGCGCAAACACGTCGCTCAGCCCGGGCTCGACACCCATGCCGACGAGCGCGAGTCGACCCGCGGTCTCCCAATCGGGCGCTTGCGCGAACTGGTCGTCGCCGAGCTTGACGCCCGTCTCGGAGTGCGGGTTTGTCGGATGCGGCTCCGAGAGACTCATCGCCATGTCGATGTAGTCAGCACCGGCCGCGAGCGCCCCCGCGAAAATCGTCGGCACGAACTTGGGCTCGACGGCGTTCATGACGTGGGTCGCGCCGTGCTCCTTCGCGACGGCTGCGACGCTCTCGGGATTCGATGCGTCGATGTGGGATGCCACGAACCTCTTACCCTGCGAACCATGCTTCGCCTCGATTGCGGCGATCGTGCGCTCGGCGCGAGTCACGTCGTAGTCGCTCACGATGATGGTCTCGAAGAAGTCGCGGCGAGCTGCGATTTTGGCGATCGCGTCGCCAACACCACCGGCACCTACTAGAAGGATTCTCATAGTGCCACGCTACCCGCTGGGCGCGTCAGCGAACCAGAGCGGGAACCGTGCGCGGGCGCACAACAATCCACAGCACGAGAATGGACACGGTTGACGTGCACGCCATGACGGCTCCCATGGGCACAGCGCTCGAGATTCCGAAGATTCCGACGATGGGCGAGATGAGGCCAGCGAGTCCGAAGTTGACCGCACCGAGCAGCGATGCCGCCGTTCCCGCTTCACTTCCGTGGTTCGCGAGGGCGAGCACTTGATTGCACGGAAACGCGAACCCGCACGACATGATGAAGAAGAAGAGTGGGATCAGGATGCCCACGAGTCCGCCCCCGAGTGCATCCACTATCACGATCGCAAGGGCCGAGAGCAGAAGCGACGTGAGCGCACCAGCGAGGATCCACTGAGGACCGATGTACCTCGCGAGGAATGAGCTTGCTTGCACGCCGAACACGACGCCGAGCGAGTTCATGGCAAAGAGGAATCCATATTGTTGCGGATCGAGCCCGTACACCCCTTGGAACAGAAACGACGAAGAGGAGAGGTATGCGAAGAGACCTGAGAAGGTCATCCCCGCGATGATCGCGACCCCAACGAAGATGCGGTCGGTAAAGAGGGCTCGATAGCGCTGGCGCGTCGTCGAATGCCCGTAGTCGATGCGACGCGCCGGCGGGAGCGTTTCGACGATGAAGAAGATCGCCGCGAGAAGCACGGCCGCCCCGTAGCACGCGAGAAAGACGAACATGCCCCGCCACGGAAACAGCAAGAGCAGCTGCGACCCGATTACGGGGGCGAGGATGGGCGCCAGTCCGTTGACGAGCGCCAGTCGCGACAACATGCGCACGAGCGGGAGCCCGCCGAATAGGTCGCGCACGATCGCCATCGCGACGACGGCGCCGCCAGCGGCACCAATCCCCTGGAACACGCGAAACACAAAGAGCCACTCGATGCCGGGCGCGAACGCGACTCCGAGACTCGCGGTGAGGTGAATGCTCGTCGCGACAATGAGCGGAAGCCGGCGACCGACGCGGTCACTCCACGGACCAACGACGAGTTGCCCGAGCGCGAATCCGAGCGTCGTCGCCGTGAGCGTCAGCTGCACGATCGCGGTCGAGACATCGAGGTCGGCCTCGACCGCGGGGAACGCGGGGAGGTACAAATCGATCGTGAACGAACCGAGCGCGGTGAGGGCACCCAACACGAGCACGTAGACGAGCCGCTGGCGAGGGATGAGCGAGTCGCCCGGATGGACGATCGTGATGCTGCGCGTCATTAGTCCATTCTCGTCGCCACTGACGCCGGGTCGTTCACGAGGGGCGCGAACGCGAGCTCGGCGGCCCCGATCATGAGCCGTTGATCGGCGAGGGCCGCGGGCATGATGCGGGCATCCGCCCACGCCGCGGGGATCGTTTGCGAGCCCACGAGCGCGTCGAGGCCGGCGGGGTCGGATGCTCGCACCGTCGCTAAAAACCCGCCGAGAAGCACGAGAGACGGGTTGAAGACATTGATGGCATTGCTGAGGGCGACGCTGAGGATCTGCCGTTGCCGAGCCAATTCGGCGTGCACAGCCGAATTGGGTGACTCGAGAATCGCGCGCTCGAGCTCGAGGTCGTCTGCGCGCGAACGAAGCGGATTCTGCTCATCGGGGGCGCCGCCCAGAATCCCGCTGTGCAGCTCATCGCGGCGCAAGTGTTCGACGTGCCGATCGTCGTGCCCGAGCCGGGAGAATACGTCGCTCGCGGTGCTGCAATTCAAGGCGTGTGGGCTCTCACGGGTGAGCGACCGGACTGGCCCCTGCTCGTGAGCGCACAACCCACACCGGACTACCGGCCGGTGATTCGCGAGCAGTATCGCGCTCGACGCTAGGCGAAAAGTCGCGCAAGCCAAGCGAGCTTGTCGACCTCGTGAAACTCGCCGCCGCCCTCGTGGCCGTTGAACGGGTAGACCGAAATCTGCTTCTCGCGCGCGTGTGCGTTGAACGCAGCAAACACCGTGGAGGGCGGGCAGACCTCGTCCATGAGCGCGACGGAATAGAACGCGGGAGCGTTAGAGCGTTCCGCGAACGACACACCATCGAAGTAGCTCAGCGTGTCCATGACGGTCTCGAATCGCTCCCGGTAGCGAGCGAGATACCCCACGATTTCTTGATACGGATACTCGTTCGTGATCGTGATTGCACGCTCGAAGTGGCACAAGAACGGAACATCCGCCATCGATCCCGCGAGGTCCTTCACGAGGCCTGCGGCCGCGATCGAGATCCCGCCACCTTGGCTGCCCCCGTCTACGACGACGCGGGACGAGTCGACAACCTCACACGTTCGTGCGGCTTCTATCGCTCGCACGGCGTCGGCGAAGACCCGGCGAAAGTAGTAGTCGCGGGGGTCGAGGATGCCGCGCACCATGAGCCCCGGTTGCCCGGGCGTGCCCAATACCGCCGATGGGTCGGGAGTGTCTCCCGGGGATGTCCAGCCTTGCCCGCGCGTGTCCATCGAGAAGAGCGCATAGCCCGCGAGCGCGTAAGTGAGGTACTGGTGAGGCAGGCCGCGGCCGCGCGAATATCCCTGGTACATGACGACAGTGGGCAGTGGGCCAGTGGACCCCGTGGGCACATGCAACCACGCTCGGACGCGATCGCCGCCGAAACCCGAGAACGTGACATCCCACGTGTCAACGAGCGCGAGATGATTTTCTACTCGCTCTGCCGTGACATTCAGATCGAACGAGCGTGTCTCTTCGAGAGTGGATGCCCAAAACTCATCGAAATCGGCGGGCACCCGAACCGCGGGGCGGTAGTCGCGTAATTGCTCTAGTGGTAAGTCAAAGTGGGACATCTCGGCTCCAGAAACGAGTTCGGGGTCGCACGATAACTCGCGCGACCCCGATCGTACAACGCGCTCTAGCGGCCGCCCGCCCGGCGCTTGTTGAAGACGTCG
>JANNCX010000133.1:0-2735 GCA_031387145.1 Salinibacterium sp. | reverse complement strand
GAACGTTCCACTCGAGGAAGGCGTCGTGGCCCAGCGGCGGCTTGATGAGCCAATACGCGGTATCGACGACGTGCCCGTCGCGCACCTTCACGAGCCCCACCGAGCACGCGCTAGCCGGAGAGTTGTTGGCAGTCTCGAAGTCGATCGCGGTGAAATCTACTGGCACGAGTTGATCGTCGCACTGACCCCGGACACTGCTGGTAGGGCGCGCCGCTACGATTGACCCTCGTGGCTCTCACTATTGCAATCGTCGGTCTGCCCAATGTCGGCAAGTCCACCCTCTTCAACGCCCTCACCAAAAACCAGGTGCTCGCGGCCAACTATCCGTTCGCGACGATCGAGCCCAACATCGGCATCGTCAACCTTCCGGATGCGCGCCTCACGAAGCTCGCCGAAATCTTCAACAGCGAGCGAATCCTGCCAGCGCCCGTGTCGTTCGTCGACATCGCGGGAATCGTCAAGGGCGCAAGCGTGGGGGAGGGCCTCGGCAACAAGTTCCTCGCCAACATCCGAGAGGCCGACGCGATCGCGCAAGTGATCCGCGGCTTCACCGATGCCGATGTCGTGCACGTCGATGGGCGAGTGGATGCAGCATCCGACATGGAGACCATCAACACCGAGCTGATCCTCGCCGACCTGCAAACTCTCGGCAAGGCGATCGAGCGCTATGAGAAGGAACTCAAGACCAAGCGCATCGAACCCGTCGTTCTCGAGACCGCGCTCGCGGCGCAAAAGGCGCTCGACTCGGGCAAGCCACTCTCTGCCGCGGGTCTCGACCTCACACCGATTCGCGAGCTCGGGCTGCTGACTGCGAAGCCCTTGATCTACGTCTTCAATATCGACGAGCCCATATTGCGGGATGCCACGGCTCTCGCCGCGATGGCGGCCCTCGTCGCTCCCGCCAAGGCGATCTTTCTCGACGCCAAGCTCGAGAGTGAGCTCATCGATCTCGACGCGGCCGACGCAGCGGAGCTGCTTGCGTCCACGGGGCAAGAGTCGAGCGGACTCGACCAACTCGCGCGAATCGGTTTCGACACCCTCGGCTTGCAGACCTACCTCACGGCTGGGCCGAAGGAATCTCGTGCCTGGACTATCGGCAAGGGTTGGAAGGCGCCGCAAGCAGCGGGCGTGATCCACACCGATTTCGAGAAGGGCTTCATCAAGGCCGAAGTCATCGGCTTCAACGACCTCGTCGAGACTGGTTCAATCGCGGAGGCTCGCGCAAAGGGCAAGGCGCGCATCGAGGGTAAGGACTACGTCATGCAAGACGGAGACGTGGTCGAGTTCCGGTTCCAAGCAACATCAGGGAATCAGAAGTAGGCGCCGTGATTAACGTCGAGATCAAGGCCTTTCAGACTGCGTTCCGATTGGCCGTGTACTCAGGACCTCTCTCCGTAGCTCAGCTTACGAGCGAGGACGATCAATCTGCGTTGCCACCAGAGGTCCATAGTCTCGAACAATTGGTCGGTCGGATTCCGGGCGGGAAGGGTGTCCTTCTCGATGGCTCGCGGTTCAGCCGTGTCACGGAGGACTTCGCGTGAGCGACGCGCCTAACCGGCGATTGATGGATGTCCGCCACGGGGCAACCTCTGGATCTAGCAAGTATCCCGATGCTGCCTGACTTGTCGGATTTCAGAGTGAAGGACCTGCTCCAGTTGGAGGCCGGTGTCGTAGAAGAGCTGCGGCATCGCGGTCTTGTACGTACCAACAACAAGCCATTGGGTGACATTGCCGAGCAAGTCGTTCTGACAGCGCGTGGTGGACACCTCGAACCCAATTCAGCGAAGTCGCACGACGTCACCGACTCCGAAGGACGCCGAGTTCAGGTCAAGGCGATGGGTGGCAGAGCCGTTGGCCGGTCAGGAAAGTTCAGTCCGTTCCGAAGTTTCGACTTCGACACAGCGGTGTTTTTGGTATTCGAGGCGAAGACCTTCGACCTAGTTCTCGCCCGGGAGGTCACGGCGAGCGACGTAAAAGCCGTGTCTCGTTACAGCGCTCACACTAATGGGAGACAACCGACGTTGAGACAGATCGAGAACTTGGGAGTCGATGTGGCGAGTGAGATGGGGCGCGCCTACGAGGCGCTAGATCGGGCGTGGTGAGGTCCGTCATAGCTGGGTATCACGAGTTGAGGCCAGGCGACGATGATCCGAGCGTTGTGACCGGAAGCGGTGGGGCGAGCGTGCACCTCCGCTGACGGACGTGCCCTCTACGTTCAGTATTGCTGGCGGCCGGTCCGGTTAGGCCTCGTGTCGGCGGGTCGCTTAGTGACCCACCCTCACCTCCATATAATTTCAACATGACAGGAACGTTGATGACCGCCATTGATTCTGTTGCCAACTCCGCTCTCTCACGCTGGAGGGCTGTCGGTCATTCCGCGACTGTGGTGTCGTGGGACGAGGTGAGTGAGAGCGTCGGCCCCTTCGAATGTGGCAGTGGAGCGATAGTCGAGGCGGTGGTTGTGCCGTCCACGAAAGTCATCGAGTGCGTAGTGTCGGAAGGGACCGACTGGGCACTCGTGCTCAGGCAGGTAAACGGAGTGATCAACCTCGGTTGGACCGTGACTGTTATTGCGCCGCTTCATGAGATGGGTGCTGCTCATGAAGGGCTCCGAGGCAGCAGCGCTCGACTACAGGGTTGGTGGCAACGCGCGGGCCACGAAATGAATTTCGGTCGCATGGAGATCGCCTAAGTGCCTCCGGCTCTCAATGCGCAGAACATCATCGCGTTCATCT
>JANNCX010000118.1:0-2558 GCA_031387145.1 Salinibacterium sp. | reverse complement strand
CGACGTGACGATGTGCTTGCCGCGCGGCGTCGCTAGCGCGATGCCCTTGAGCGCGAGGTTGTCCGCCTCCGTGCCGCCCGACGTGAAGATCACTTCGGACGTGCGGCAGCCGAAGATTCGGGCGACGGATGCGCGGGCATCCGCTAGAGCGCGCGCCGCCGCTTCGCCCAACTCGTGATGGCTCGACGGATTGCCGAACTGGCCCGACAAGAGCGGCCACATCGCCTCAAGAACTTCGCGGCGCACGGGAGTTGTCGCCGCCGAATCGAGGTAGATCACGCTCAGCCCGCCGATACCTCGACGTCGAGACCCAGATCGAGTGCGCGCGCGCTGTGGGTCAGCGCACCGACCGAGATGATGTCGACTCCCGTCGCCGCGATCTCCGCGACCGTCTCGAGATTGACGCCGCCGCTCGCCTCGACGATTGCGCGACCCGCAACGATCGCGACACCCTCGCGCAGCTGTTCGGGCGTGAAGTTGTCGAGCATGATCGTGTCGACGCCCGCAGAAACGACGGGCTCGATTTGGGCGATCGAGTCGACCTCGACTTCGAGGTGCATCGTGTGCCCCATGCGAGCTCGCGCAGCGCGGATTGCATCGTGGAGCGAAATGCCCTCGGCCGCGAGCACCGCGAGGTGGTTGTCTTTCGCGAGCACGGCGTCAGAGAGCGAGAACCGGTGGTTGTGACCGCCCCCGTCGCGAACCGCTTGGCGTTCGAGAATTCGTAGCCCGGGCGTCGTCTTGCGCGTGTCAACGATCCGGGCTTTCGAGCCGGCGATTGCGGCGACGTAGCGCGACGTGAGCGTCGCGATTCCCGACATGCGTTGGCTCAAGTTGAGCGCGATCCGCTCCGCGCGCAGCACGGCTCGAGCGCTCCCGTCGACGCGCGCGAGCACGTCACCGGGAGCAAATTCAGAACCATCGATGCCCGCGAGCTCGACAACTGTTTCGTCATCGACAAGCTCGAACACACGCGCGAACACGTCGATACCGCTCAGGATGCCCGGCTCACGAGCAGCGAGCATCGCAGTCGCGCGAGCCGAGGCCGGCAGAAATACGTCAGACGTCGCGTCGCCCCACGGCGCGTCTTCGGCGAGCGCGCGCAGGATAATGTCGTCGATGACTTCGTTGCTCACGCTGCACCGACTGACTCGCGCGCGAACGCGGGTTGCACCCACTCGAGCGAAAACTCGAACTCGTCGCGCGTCTCGGGAAAGTCTGTGCGGTCGTGCGCCCCGCGCGACTCTTCGCGCCGAATGGCCGCGGTCACCACGATCCTCGCGAGGTCGAGCAGGTTGCGCACTTCACCGTCGGCAACCGAGTCGCCTGCCGCGCGCCATGACGTGAGCTGGGCATCCGCTTGCCGAAGCGTGTCTAGAGAACGCTCGAGCCCGACGAGTCGCCACATGAGCGCGCGCAGAGCGTCGCGGTCGACGGGCTCCGAGCCCTCAGGCACGGGCGCGATTTCGACGAGCTGCGTCTCTCGACCACTCGTGTGTTCGAGCGGTGGGTCGGTGAGCGCGTCGGACGCGCGCCACGCGAACACGAGCGACTCGAGCAGTGAGTTCGACGCGAGTCGGTTCGCACCGTGCACTCCCGTGCAGGCCGCCTCCCCCACCGCGAAGAGTCCGGGCAGTGAGGTGCGGCCCGCGACGTCGGTGCGGATTCCACCCATCCAGTAGTGCGCAGCGGGCGTGACGGGGATCGGGGTGGATGCCCAGTCGAAGCCATTGAGCGCGCACACTTTCGTGATTCCGGGGAACCGTTCGGCGAGAAACTCTCTACCGAGGGCCGTCGCATCGAGCATCACGGGGCGGCCGCCCTGGCGCTCCATTGCGGCCGCGATGCCGCGCGCGACGACGTCGCGCGGCGCGAGTTCGCCGTCGGGATGCACGTCGAGCATGAATCGGTGACCGTTCTCGTCGAGCAACACGGCGCCCTCGCCGCGCACGGCCTCGGACACGAGCGGGTTACCGGGCACAGCGAGAGACGTGGGGTGGAATTGGTAGAACTCGACGTCTGCGAGGGCCGCTCCCGCGCGGAACGCGGCTGCAACACCGTCTCCCGTCGTAACGGTGGGGTTCGTCGTGTGGCTGTACAACTGGCCGGCTCCGCCGCTCGCGAGCACGACGATGTCAGCACGGATGCTGCGGCTCACGCCATCCGGATCAACGGCCTCGATCCCCACAACACGACGCTCGCCGCTCGCTGTGGTCTCGACGAGCAGGTCTCGCATGAACGTGTGCTCGTGCACTTCGACCGCGAGCGCGCGCACGGCACGCAAGAGCGCGACCTCGATCGCGAGCCCCGTTGCATCCCCGCCCGCGTGAATCACACGACGAGCGGAATGAGCGGCCTCGTGCCCGCGCGCGAGCTCTCCGTTAATTTTGTCGAACTCGACGCCGAGCGCGATGAGGTCTCGCACGCGTTGCGGTCCCTCGCTGCACAGAACCTCAACGGCGATCGGGTCGCACAAGCCAGCGCCCGCGTGGATCGTGTCTGCGACGTGACTCGCGACGCTGTCATCCGGAAAGAGCGCGGCCGCAATGCCGCCTTGC
>JANNCX010000111.1:0-6451 GCA_031387145.1 Salinibacterium sp. | reverse complement strand
CGACGACGACCGCCAGCGCGACACCCGTTGCGACGGTCGTTCCTGCGAAGGCAAGATTCCGTCGATCCGCGACGGGAACTTCGTGAGGAATTGCCTTCGTGAATTTGCGAGTGGGGTCGCTCTCACCGGTCAAAGCGAAGTCATTGGTTGCGAAGGAGGTGGTTTCAAAGAGTCGCACATCGGCCGGCACCGAACTACCTTCAACGAGCCTGACGACATCACCCACGACGACTTCACTCGAGGGGATGTCAGTCAATTGCCCGTCGCGATAGACCTCTGTGCTCGGGTCTACGAGTCGCTCAAGCGCCTCCATGGTCTTCTCGGCGCGGTATTCCTGCACAAATCCGATGAGGGTATTGAAACCAACGAGTACCACGAGAACCACTGCAGTCCCGAAGTCTCCGAGAATTGCCGTAATGGCTGCGCTCGCCAGCAGCAAAACGATCATGGCGTCCTTGAACTGACGCAAGTACCGTCGAAGCCCCGACTCTCGCTTGATCTGCACAATGACGTTCGCGCCGTGCTGCTCGCGGTGCTCGCCCGCCTGCGCGCTCGTGAGACCGTCAGGCGCAGTATCGAAGTCCGTGAACACCGTCTCGATCGGGCTCAAGTACGCCGCGGAGATCACCGATTCGCTCCGCAAGCAATGGGGCGATGCTAAGCGGCGCGGGCAGACTCGCGAACGTGCCAAAGGTCCCGCGGGTTGTGAGAACCGACGGTGTGGTCACTCCCCGGTTGGGGTTACCCAGATGTCCCACAGCGCATCGAAGGTGCCGTAGCGGTCGGCGAGCGGTCCGTTGCACATGACGGAAACGACCGTCTCGCGATCGGGCGAGATCGCAAACTTCGAAATGTATCCGCCGATTCGACCAAGGTGATACAGCCCGCCGTCCTTCTGGATGTAGATGCCGGCACCGTAAAGGTCGCCCACATCGACCTCGCCCTCCTCGGTGCCGTTGACCGCGCCATCGCTGAAGTCATCCGTGACAATCTCGCCCGTGCGATACTCGTCGCCCCACAGCGCGAGCTGAGTTGGCGTCGTGAAGATGCCCACAGCACCATAGAACGCCCATGCGGACCGCCATGGATTGTTCTTGTCGTCGTGCGAGACTGCGATATCTGGACCGTGCGCAACGGGGTCGAGCACCATTTCGAGATCGGTCGGAGCGAAAATCCGCTCTTCAAGAAAAGTCGGGAGCGCATCGCCGCTCACGCTATTGACGACCTCTGCGAGCAGCACGTAGTTCGAATTTGAGTAGGCGAAGCCCTCTGTGCTCTCGAGTTCGGGTTCGGCCGCGATCGCGCGAATTGCATCCGCTTGAGTCGCGGGCGTCGAGAAGCCGTAGCCCCAGTCTCCGAGTTTCATCCAGTAGTCGGGAATGTGACTCGTGTGGTGCATGAGCTGTTCGAGCGTGATCTCCTGCCCCCACCACGGAAGTCCGGGGATGTACTTCACGATCGGATCGCTCAAGGCGAGTAGCCCCTCGCGCTCGAGCATGAGGATCGCGGTCGCGGTGAATTGCTTCGATTCAGACGCGATGTCGAAGCGGTGTTCAGTCGTGAGCGCCTCCCCCGTCGCAACATTCGCGAGCCCGCCGGCACCGGCCCAAACAACCTCGCCGCTGACCGCTACCGCGGCCGAGCATCCTGGCAGCGCGGGGTTTGTCAGGCCCGCGATCGCTACGCTACTGGGCTCTTCCCGCTGGTCATGAACCGTCACGAGCTGCGGTTCGGTCGTCGCGAGCACGACCGAGGGTTCACTCATCGAGTGAACGGATGCACGAACGTAGGTCACTCCGGGCTCGGCAAGAAGCACGTCCGTCGTGGCGGTGGGTTCGGGGCCAGCGACGACCGACTCGTCGACGGTCTGCCACGTGACTCCGTCGCTGGAGTGCTCGATTCGAACCAGAACTTCGTCGGATCGCCCCTCAGCGATGGTGCCAGTCGCTGTGGCAGAAATCGTGTCGCCGTCGACGACATCGGTCGTTCCCGATAGCTCGACCGAGAGAGTGACGTCGACGGGCCGCAGGGCCGCGCAGCC
Source organism: Salinibacterium sp. (assembly GCA_031387145.1). Classification (GTDB taxonomy): domain Bacteria; phylum Actinomycetota; class Actinomycetes; order Actinomycetales; family Microbacteriaceae; genus Rhodoglobus. Next base: position 4,410 of record JANNCX010000111.1, on the reverse strand, counting down.
CGAGAGTGAAACGAGCACGGCGCACGCGAGCGCGAACGCTAGTGCACTCTTCACCTTCACTGGGCAAGTTTAACTGCGTCAGGGGCTCGCTTAAGAGCGCGTCGCATGCGGGCTTCGGTGTGGCCGTTCGGCAATGTGTCGCGCTCCCCTGTGGCGGCGAAGCCGCACCGCTCGTACACGCGCCGGGCGACGTCGTTGCCGTCGGACACCCACAGTGCAATTGCGTCGGCAGAGGCATCCGCCGCCCACTCGACAAGTAACATCACGAGTTGCTGCGCCAGGCCGCTGCCCCGAAACTCGGGTTCAACCCAGACCGCGACGATTTCGCGACTGCCGGTCTCGTGGCGATCGGGGATGCCCACGGCCGCGCCGACCGCGCGGCCATCGTGCCACGCGACAAGATTGTGCGCGCCAGCCACCCGCTCGCGCCACCACACCTCGTCGCGGGCACTCTCGTCTGCCCACGTCGACCCGTATGCCTCGGGTGCAGTTTTCAGAGCGCGGAGACGGATGTCTCGATACACGCGCCACTCGTCGGAGGTGGCTTGGCGGATGGAGGGCACTGATTGAGCGTATGTGAGATCGGAGTAAGTATCATCGAATTATGAGCCCACGAGCTGCACGCGTCGAAGGGACGCTAACACGGTGGGACGATAATCGAGGCTTTGGTTTCATCACGCCCACTGGCCGATCTTCGAACGTTTTCGCCCATATCTCCTCGTTCAAACCGAATTTTCGCCCGATTCCGGGAGACCGCGTGACTTTTCAACACGGCATTGGAAAGAATGGTAGACCGCAAGCCCTGTCGATTCAGGCGCCGGGAAGAGCCGAGCACAGCTCGCACGGGTCTCGATCAAGCCGCCTACTCGTGATCCCGATTTTTCGCCGGAATTTACCTCGCGCTAGCTTTCTTCTGGCCGATTCCAGTCTGGGTCGCTGCCGTCTACGGCGGGATGAGCATTTTGACCGCGATCGTGTACGCAATCGACAAGTCCAGCGCAAGAAGCGGCGGCTGGCGCGTTTCGGAGTCGTCGCTGCTCGCACTGGGGTTCCTGGGAGGCTGGCCCGGCGCCATCGTGGCTCAGCAATTGCTAAGACATAAAACGGTCAAGGAGAGTTTTCGCAACCAGTTCTGGGCGACGGTCGTCGTGCACATAATCTTGTTCGTTGTCGCAGTCATTGTGATCGGCATTGGCCCGACGACAATCCTGGGACTTTAGGCGCACGACGTTCGACACACCCGAAACGTTGGGTTGTGCATCCGCTCTGCGCTCGGGATGCTTGCACCATGGCCACAATCGACGCCTCATTCGAGCGCGCCTACACACAGCACCTTTCCGCCGTGAGCGGGTTTCTCTATCGACGAGTCGAGCAAAGGTTTGTCGAAGACCTCGCTGCCGACGTCTTCGCAATCGCGTGGCGCCGGCGGGCGTCGGTCGCTCCCGGCGAGGAACTGCCGTGGCTGTATCGCATCGCCGCCAACGTTGTCTCTAATCACCGACGCAAGCAAGCGACAGGCAACGCGCTGATCGCGGCGCTGCGCCCGGCCGACTCAGCACCGTCCGCCGAAGATCTCGTGATCGCGGATGCGACGCTCGCGAGCGCGTGGCGACAGCTGCGCCCGGCGGAGCGCGAGGTGCTGACCCTCGCACTCGTCGAAGACCTGAGCGCCGCCGAGCTCGCGGTCGCGCTAGGCGCGAGTGTGAACGCGGTGACCATCCGCCTGCACCGGGCGCGCGGCAAGCTCGCGGGTCTGCTCGCCGCGGGGTGAGCGGGGTGAGCGACCGGCGGCATCCACGGGCATCCGCCAAAGAAAAGTTCGGGCTGACGTGAAAGAACCTGGCGCTCGCGACATTCCCACTGCATGACCAACAATCACGATGACCTCAGCAGCCGGCTGCGCCACGGACTCAACCGCGGTGTCGCCCCCGAACTCTCAGACGACTTGGTGACCGGTGCCGCCGCTCGGCCCGCACCGCACCTCCCGAACCCCGCGCGCACCCTGCGTGCTGCCGGTGGTGCGACGTTCGCCGTCGCGGCGTTGGCCGTCGCCGCCGTCGTTGTGGTGCCGAGCCTCACTCCCCGCGCTCCGCTCTTCACCGCCGCAGAGGCGTCCTCCCAGACGAGCGCCCTCGGTACTGAGGCGGGCATGTCGAGCGACATGAAGATCGGCTGGTGGGTCGACTACAACTACACCGCCGACCCGTCGCTCTCCACGGCCGGTGGACGCGGCCAGGTCTACCGCCTCACCCTCGACACCGATGACCCCGAGGGCCGCACCGCCGACCTCGCCGAGATCCTCGGCGTCGATGGCACCCCCACCCCGGCGGAGTGGTCGGATGCCACCTACCCCACCTGGATCGTCGGCGCGCAGGACGGCACCGAGAAGAACCTGTCGTTCAGCGCCTACGGCACCGGCGACTGGTGGTTCAACGACCCGGCCGCCGCATCCACCTACGTCTGCGACGACACGGTGACGCCGGATCAGTCGCGCGAGTACGGCTGCATCCTGCCCGCGGATGCCCCCGCCAACCTCGCCCCCACCGGTGACGAGGCCCGCGCACTGGCGGTGGAGCTGTTCGCCTCCACCGGCTTCGACGTGGATGCCGCCGACATCGACATCTACTCTGACGACTGGAACACCTCAGCGAACGCCTATCTCGTGGTCGACGGCGAGCGCACCGCGCTGGCGTGGAGCGCAAACTGGTCGAACACCGGCGAACTCTCGTACGCCTACGGCCACTCCGTCCGCGTGGACTCGCAGGGCACCTTCGACACCGTCTCGCCGACGGATGCCGTGGCACGCCTCGACGACGGCCGCTGGTACGGCTCCCCCGGGCCTGACTTCCAGGGCGGCATGGTCGCGTTCGCGGCGGACTCCATGGGCGGCAGCACCCTGAAGTCGTCGGATGCCGCGGAGCCGAGCACCGACGTCGAGCCCGGCACCGAGCCGGACCCGGGCACCGAGCCCACCGACCCGACCACGGAGACCCCTGTCGACCCGACGACCCCCGTCGAGCCGACCGAGGAGCCCGTCGACCCGAGCGCCCCCATCGAGCCGGCCCCCGACGAGACCCCGCTGCCCGAGCCCACCCCCGAGGTGGTCGAGGTGACCATCGACAACGCCACCGCCACCCTTGTGCTGCTGTGGGATGTCGACGGCAACGCCTGGCTCGTGCCCGGCTACGCGATGGAGATGGATGAGGGCTGGTGGAACGCCGTCGTCAGCCTTGTCGAGGGAATCATCGAGCTGCCCGAGCCCTTCGTAGTGGAGCCCGCGGTGCTCGACCCAGAGGTCACGAACTAGCGGTTACGCGCGGATGCGGGCCCGTCGTCTCTTCGGAGGTGGCGGGCCCTTTTTTTTGCGAGCGATAGATCGCTACCCCTACGCCCCAGCCCGCTCGAGAACCAACTCGCGCACGCGCGCCGCATCCGCTGATCCGGCCATGGCCTTCATGACCGCACCGATCACGGCTCCCGCGGCTTGAACCTTGCCTTCACGGATCTTCTCGAGCACATCGGGCTGGGCAGCAAGTGCAATATCGATCGCAGCAATGAGCGCGGTGTCATCCGACACGACCTTGAGACCGCGCGACTCGACGACCTCGGCGGGCGAGCCCTCGCCCGCAATGACCCCCTCGAGCACTTGACGAGCTAGCCGATCGGTCAATACGCCGGTCTCGATGAGAATCACGAGGGCAGCGACATCCGCTGGGCTGACCAAAGAAACTGGGTCGACACTTCGTTCGTTGGCGATTCGGGAAATCTCGCCGAGCCACCACTTACGCGCTTGCGCCGGACTTGCTCCAGCGGCCGTCGTTTCGACGAGTTCCACCAAGAGTCCGGCGTTGACGACGTCTTGAAACTCGAGCTCGGTAAAACCCCACTCGCCCTGAAGCCGCTTACGCCGCAAAGCGGGGGCCTCAGGAAGTGCAGCTCGAAGCGACTCGATGAGTTCGGCACTCGGCTCGACGGGAAGCAAGTCAGGCTCCGGGAAGTAGCGGTAGTCGTCCGCATCGCTCTTGGGACGACCTGCTGACGTCACTCCCGTGTCTTCGTGCCAGTGACGGGTCTCCTGGATGATCGTGCCGCCGGCATCCAGAATCGCGGCCTGGCGCTGGATCTCGTAGCGGATCGCGCGTTCGACGCTGCGCAGGCTGTTCACGTTCTTCGTCTCGGTGCGGGTGCCGAGCTTGTCGCTGCCACGGCGACGCAGGGAGATGTTCGCGTCGCAGCGCAGGTTGCCGCGCTCCATCTTCGCCTCGCTGATGCCGAGGGCCACGACGATGTCGCGGATCGCAGAGACATACGCCTTACCGACCTCGGGGGCGTCGTGCTCGGCTCCCTCGATCATCTTCGTGACGATCTCGACGAGCGGCACACCAGCTCGGTTGTAGTCGACGAGCGAAT
>JANNCX010000085.1:0-1644 GCA_031387145.1 Salinibacterium sp. | reverse complement strand
GGGTACGCGACGTGGTACGTAGCGGCAAGCGGCACGCTTCTTACGATCACGTCGACGCGGGGTCGGCACACCTTCGCGTGGCTCGGAATAGGGTTTCTCGTCGTGCACACGGTCGCGTTCGTGGGTCCAGTGGGCCCAGGGGGCCTTTTCAGCCTCGGGATTGTTGGTAGCGCATCGTGGGTTGCCGTGTCGCACATCTTGGGAACCGCGATGGCCAAGGCTTCGAAAGACGCTCGGCGCTTTGCGCTTGCGGAGCGCGAGGCAACCGATTGGCAAGCGGCTCAAGAGGCGCACGTGTTCGAGCGACAGTTTCGACTTGGGCAGACGAGTGCGATGGCATCGGCGATGTTGCGCCAAATACAGGAATCCAAGGGCGACCTTACGGATGAGCAGCGGCAAGAGTGCGTGTATCTCGAGGGAGCCATCCGCGACGAGATTCGTGGCAGGAAGCTGCTCAATGACGCCGTGCGCAAAGAAGTCATGCTCGCACGCCGGCGCGGTGCGGCCGTCACGCTCCTCGATGAGGGCGGCATAGACGACTTGTCTGACGAAGATCTTGACCGAGTGCTGAATCGGCTCGCCGTCGCCATTCATGAGACGAATTCCGACAAGGTCATCGCTCGAACTGTTCCCGAGGGGTCGGATGTCGCGATCACTGTCGTCGGACTTCGCTCGGCCGCAGACGCAGACGCCGTCGCGCTCGGGCAAGACTCCCTCGAGGACGACGAGGTCTACTTGTGGCTCGAGATTCCTCGAACGGTCTGAATCTCGGTCGACTGCGGCATTGCCGGGCAACGAAAAAAGGGCCGGAGACGAATCTCCGACCCTTCTGAAAACCCGGGTCAGGGCGATAACCCGAAAATCGCCCTGACCCGCCCCCAAGCAAATGGCCTGATTACCCTAGTCGGCCAAAGCAAGGTGGTGAAACTCCAAAGAGTGACACCTAGCACTGACAACTATGTCGGATGGTAGGGCGTTTTCATAGTCGACACTTTGGGGGACTAATGGGGTACAAATTTGGGGCAATCGGCGGTATATTGGCGGGTTTCATGGTGAACTGGGGGTTCTTCATGTTCGCATATTGGGGTACATCTTCACTACGACCCATGCAAACCGTGGCGGGTGAGCCGTGGAACGGTCTGTTTCGTCTGCAACCGCTTCGGAATTCGTCGTTGCATCACGCCGAAAGTACGCAATGCGAACGCTTGTGCCCCTTTAGGGGGTGTTATCCGGAGAAACTCCGCCACGCGCCCGCTCCGGGTTGCAAAGTTGAACGGACCGCTCGCTGGGAGCGCGCCCACGCCGAACGGGAATCGGTTACCCCAACATCCTCTGCGTCCGCCAACTCGCTCAGCGCCGCGTGCAGCACGGCTGTAACGGCCGCGACGTCAACCTCGGTCGCATTGCGCGAGACGATCCTGAGCACGCTGGAGCTTGGAGCAGACGCCATTTCTGGCGTCTGCCGCGACGCCAGTGCGGACGCCCGTCCCGGGCGGCCGGTTATACCTTCCTCGCTCACAGCGGGATGTTTCCGTGCTTCTTCGGCGGCAAGCTCGCACGCTTCGTACGCAAAGCTCGCAGCGCCTTGATGACTGCGACCCGCGTGGCGGCTGGCTCGATCACTCCGTCGAGTTCGCCGCGCTC
>JANNCX010000058.1:0-2607 GCA_031387145.1 Salinibacterium sp. | reverse complement strand
GGGCGTTTCCGTGATCATTCCCGTGGCTCCCGAATCGGTCAGGTTCCACAGGATTTGTTCGGGAGCGGATGTTTCGTAGATAGGCACGAGTACTGCGCCGGCGAACCACGTCGCGAAGTCGATCAGCGTCCACTCGTACCGCGTCTTGCTCATGAGCCCGATCTTGTCGCCGGGCTCGACTCCCGCAGCGACGAGGCCCTTCGAGACCGCGGTTACGCGTGCGAGAAATTCAGCGCTCGTGACATCGGTCCAGCCACCTGTACTCGTGGGGATGGAAAAGAGCGCTTGATTGGGCGTTGCGGCGACTCGATCAATAAGCAACTCGGTGACGTTGGCCTGTGGATCTGCCTCGACAATAGCGGGAACATCGAACTGTTTCACGGTAACTCCTTTGGCACCGGTCGGGGTCATTTCACCTACTCTAACTGTGCATTGTTGGCAGTACCACAGGCGATTCGTTCGGCTAGGATCGTCAACCGTGCATGCCATCGGAATAGACATCGGCGGAACGAAGATCGCCGGTGCCGTCGTGACCGAAGACGGGCAGATTGTTGCCGAGGATCGAGTCGCAACCGAGGCGGGAAACTCCGAAGCAATCATCGATGCGGTGGTCGCGATGATCCAGAAGCTTTCACTTGGTCGAACGATTGTTGCCGCGGGAGTTGCAGCTCCTGGCTTCATCGATACAGAACAGTCGACGGTTTATTACACACCCAACATCTCGTGGCGCAACGAGCCATTGCGCGCTCGGCTCATCGAGCGCCTGCACCTAGACATCACGATCGACAATGACGCGAATGCGGCAGGCTGGGCCGAGTTCCGGTTCGGCGCGGGTCGAGACGTTCACGACATGACGATGCTCACTATCGGAACGGGCGTTGGTGGCGCGATCGTCAGTCAAGGCAAGCTCTTTCGCGGTGGCTTCGGCGCCGGCGCGGAGCTCGGTCACATGCGAGTCGTGCCAGACGGACTGCCGTGCGGTTGTGGGGCAAAGGGCTGCATCGAGCAATACGGTTCGGGCCGTGCCTTGCTGCGCATGGCGAATGAGATAGCGGATGTCGGCGGCATCGGACTCGCGCTGGCCGCCGCTCGACGCGAGCACGGGGAGCTCGACGGCACGATCATCGGCGACCTCATAGCGAGCGGGGATCCCGGCGCAGTGCACGCCCTCGAACAGTTGGGAACGTGGTTGGGGCAGGCTTGCGCTTCGTTGAGCGCTGTTCTCGACCCCGAAGCGTTCGTCTTTGGCGGGGGAGTGGCTGTAGCCGGAGACTTGCTCCTCGACCCCGTGCGCGCCGCATATCGCTTGCACCTCCCCGCGCGCGGATATCACCCCGAGCCCGACTTCAGAATCGCCGAACTCGTCAACAACGCGGGAGTCGTTGGAGCTGCCGACTTAGCGCGAGTGCACTCAAGCGTGCTCTAGCACGCTCGCGCTAGAGTAGATATTTCGATCGAAGGAGGGTAGCGATGTTCTATTGGTTCATGAAAAACCTCATCGCAGGTCCCATCCTCAAGACGGTTTTTCGGCCATGGATCACGGGCCTCGACAACATCCCGAAGTCCGGCGGAGTCATTCTCGCGAGCAACCACTTGTCGTTCATCGACTCGGTGTTTTTGCCGCTCATGATAGATAGGCGTATCTATTTTCTCGCGAAGAGTGACTACTTCGTCGGTCGCGGCCTTAAAGGTTGGGCGATCAAGAACTTTCTCATGGGAACCGGGATGCTCCCGATCGACCGATCGGGCGGCAAAGCGTCGGAGGCATCGCTCAACACTGGGCTCAAAGTGCTCGCGCACGGAGATGTTCTTGGCATTTACCCTGAGGGCACGCGCAGTCCCGACGGCAAGCTCTATCGAGGCCGCACGGGCGTCGCGCGCATGATTCTCGAAGCTCAGGTTCCCGTCGTTCCCGTCGCAATGGTCGACACCGAGAAAGTCATGCCGATTGGTTCGAAGCTGCCCAAGGTGCGGCGCATCGGAATCATTTTTGGTGAGCCCCTCGACTTCTCGCGGTTCGAAGGCATGGAAGGTGACCGATTCATTCTCCGGTCGATTACCGACGAGATCATCTACGAACTCAGCCGCATCAGCGGGCAAGAATACGTTGACGTCTATGCTTCCTCAGTGAAGGAAAAGATCGGCTCGCGCAGCAGATAGGCTCGTTTGGGCTAACGGCCCACGTTTACCGCTCGTGCCGATTTAAGGAAACTCAACCGTGGTTGACCCGTCTGAACCCGTCGTACTTGCCGATCCCGCCGTAATCGCGGGTCTCGACAACTGGCGGACACTGCCCATTAAGCAGCAGCCAGTCTGGCCAGACGCCGAGGCCGTTGGAGCCGCGTCAGAGCGCATCGCTACCCTTCCACCGCTCGTGTTCGCGGGTGAGGTAGACATTCTTCGTGAACGGCTCGCACGGGCAGCTCAAGGCGATGCCTTTTTGCTTCAAGGCGGCGATTGCGCCGAGACGTTTGCGGGCGCGACGGCGCAACAGATTCGCGACCGCGTCAAGACGATTTTGCAGATGGCCGTCGTGCTCACGTACGGAGCGTCTAAGCCCATCGTGAAGATGGGGCGCATGGCGGGCCAATTTGCCAAGCCGCGCTC
>JANNCX010000046.1:0-4558 GCA_031387145.1 Salinibacterium sp. | reverse complement strand
TGAGCTGGGCGCGCTGGCGGGTTTCCGCCTCGGATACGACGCGAGCTGCGGCAGCGTGTCCCTCTGCAATGAGAGCGTCACGCTTATCGACGCCTTCGCGAACGTGCTCTTCGTGAAGTCTGCGCGCGAGTTGCAGGAGGTTGTTCGTGTTGCCGGGATCCATGGCGTTGGGGTCCATACCGCCCGCGGCGAAAGCTGCCGCGGCGGGCGCTGGGGCCGGCATGGGGGGCTGCTCTTGTGCGTAGCCGGCTGGCGCAGCTGCGGCGGTGCGTTGGAGTTCGTTGATTCGCGAGTCGCTCGCGATGAGACGCTGACGCAGTTCTTCGTTCTCTTGAACGAGCCGTCTCAACTCGACAACTACCTCGTCGAGAAAGTCGTCTACTTCGTCCTGGTCGTAGCCCTCACGGAACTTTGTCGGTTGGAACCGCTTGTTGACTACATCTTCTGGAGTCAGAGCCATTGTCATCACCTCAAACACTTTCATTAAAGCCACATTGTAACCAGGGCGACCGGATCGTGCCCTTGTGACACATCCACAGTAGCGCGACTGGGCTAGTTCACGAATCCCACGACCAAGGAAATCGCAATGATGCACGCCAACATCACGATGCTCCACGCGAAATCAATCGCTGCGCCGCCGAGTTGAAGCGGCGGCACGACTCGGCGCACGCCCTTGATCGGCGGGTCGGTCACTGCATACACGCCTTCTGCAAGCACGAGCCAGAAGCCGCGCGGCCGCCACTGGCGCGCAAACGTTCGCGCGAGGTCGAGGATGAACCGCGCCCACAACGCAATGAAGAAGATCGTGAGCGCAACGTAAATCACGGTCGCGACGATTGAAACGAGGGTCACCACCCCGAAAGACTAACCCGTGCTACTGCTGAGCGAAGAACGACGCATCAACGTCAGACTCGACCTCGGCGTGGTCACCCGAAACCGCAACGTGCGCGGGCGAGAGCAGGAATACCTTGCTCGTGACTCGCTCAATCTTGCCGTAGAGGCCTTGAGACAGTCCGCTTGCGAAGTCGATGAGGCGACGCGCATCCGGCTCGCTCATTTGAGAGAGGTTGATGATGACGGGAATACCCTCGCGGAAGTTCTCAGCGATCACTTGAGCATCTTTGTACTGGCGGGGGTGCACAGTAAGGATCTCGTTCATCTCGGCAGCACCAGCTCGAGGAGCCGGTCGACGCAGAGCCGTGACGGGAGCGCGCCCGGGGGCTGCAGACTCGTGGCGCGCGACGGGGGCCGCTGGCGCGAGTGGCGCATGGGACTCGTACTCGTAGTCCTCGTCAGCGAGGCCGAGGTAGACCATGGTCTTGCGCAGCGGGTTAGCCATTGTGATCCTCCGAACGGTGAAGCTTGTGGTTCGAGATTAACCATGGTTGGGCCGTTTTCCCGTTATTGCCGTACCTATTCGCAGGTGTGTCGCGCCCTCGAGAATCGCCTCCGCGAAGTCGCCCGACATCCCCATCGAGAGAGCGGATGCCGCTGGCCAGGTTTCCCTGAGCCGCTCCGAGAGCCCATGCATTGTCTCAAACGCTCGCCTCGGCTCGGTATCGAGCGGAGCCACCGCCATGAGTCCGAGCAGGTCGAGACCCTCCGTGGCGACTACGGACTCCGCGAGAGCAGGCAGTTCATGGGGCTGCGCGCCGCCGCGCGCGGGGTCATCTGTCAGGTTGACTTGCAAGAAGACGCCTCGCGCTGGAGCCCCGGCCAGCGCGATAACGAGAGATTCACGATCGACGGAGTGAATGACGTCGGCATATTCGCGAACTAGTCGCGCCTTCTTAGACTGCAGCTGGCCAACGAAGTGCCACGTTGCCTCGAGATCCGAAAGCCCCGCGATCTTGGGCGCCGCATCTTGATGCCGGCTCTCACCGAAGTCTCGAACTCCGAGCGCGTGGAGCTCTCGCACGAGGGAAGCGTCGTGAAACTTCGTGACGACAACGGTCGTGATGGTTGCCGGATCGCGCGCTGCTGCTTTCGCTGCATCCGCTATCCCCGCTTGAACGAACGAAAGTCGCTCGACCAGCGTGCTTTGCTCCTCGAGCACGACACACCTATTTCAAGAAGTCGGGAATGTCTAGATCGCCCTCGTCGTCGTCGAACCCGGGGTCTCCCGCGGGGGTACGCACGAGACTCGGCTGCGCATTCCAGGCCGGCTCTTCCGCTACCGGCTCGGCAACTGGAGCGCCCGCCTCGGGGATCACGTAATTCGTGCGCCGACCCTCACGCGACTTTGTCTTGGGTTCTCCGCCATCGAATCCCGCAGCGATCACGGTGACGCGAACCTCGTCGCCAAGAGTGTCGTCGATGACTGCACCAAAGATGATGTTGGCCTCGGGATGCACGGCCTCTTGCACAAGGCGGGCCGCGTCGTTGATCTCGAAGATGCCGAGGTTGGAACCGCCCTGGATCGACAAGAGCACTCCGTGAGCGCCGTCGATCGACGCTTCGAGAAGGGGGGATGCCACCGCGAGCTCCGCCGCCTTGATCGCACGATCTGCACCGCGCGCCGAACCGATACCCATGAGGGCCGAACCCGCACCTTGCATGACGGACTTGACGTCTGCAAAGTCGAGGTTGATGAGACCTGGCGTCGTAATGAGGTCGGTAATGCCTTGGACACCGGCGAGAAGCACTTGATCCGCGGTCGCGAACGCCTCGAGCATGCTGATGCCGCGATCACTGATCTCGAGCAAACGATCGTTGGGAACAACAATGAGAGTGTCGACCTCGTTCTTGAGGCTCGCGACTCCCACGTCGGCTTGCGACGAACGACGCTTGCCCTCAAACCCGAAGGGCTTCGTGACGACACCGATCGTGAGAGCGCCAATCGACTTCGCGATTCGAGCGACGACAGGTGCGCCACCTGTACCGGTGCCGCCGCCCTCGCCGGCTGTCACAAACACCATGTCGGCGCCCGCGAGTGCCTCTTCGATTTCTTCCGCGTGATCCTCGGCCGCGCGACGGCCGACCTCAGGGTCGGCGCCCGCGCCAAGCCCGCGCGTGAGCTCGCGACCTACGTCGAGCTTTACGTCGGCGTCGCTCATGAGCAAAGCCTGGGCATCCGTGTTGATTGCGATGAATTCAACGCCTCGAAGCCCGAGCTCGATCATTCGGTTGACGGCGTTGACACCGCCACCACCGATGCCGACTACCTTGATTACCGCGAGGTAGTTCTGGTTTGACGTCACTTCCGGCCTCCGCTGCCTGCTTGTGCTACGTGAGCTGCTTGCTCGTGCTTTACGGAGCAAAACCTTCAACCTCTAGTTGAAGATGAAAGTTTTACTCACTATGCAGCTTCTATCCCGAGACTAAGTCGGTACGCCGCCGTGCGGATGCAGCGGCTCCCGCGTGTCGCAACTAAGCGGGTCTAAAGACACCGTTGCTTGGTGCAGAAACATCAAATGCGCCGGCTCTACCGGGGTCGGTCACCGCGATGAGCGCCGCGAGCAACGCGGCTTTCGCTGCGGAATCCGTCGCGCTCCCCCAAATGACTCGCTGACCCACACCCGTCAGAACGAGCGACACGTCGTCGTGCGTCTTCGCAGACACGCTGTCGACTTGCGCCAATAGTGTCGCGGGGAGCGAGACGAGCACTTCGACAACCGAGTCGAACGCCTCACTCGAGGTGGACGCGCCGCCGATGTCAATGAGCGGGATGCCCGCGGCTCGCTCACTCGATTCCTGCACAACGACCCCGGCGGGGTCAACGAGCTGGAATGTCGACCCCACTTTGATGGCACCCACGGGCGCTCGCTCGACGACGTGAATGACGAGCGTGCTCGGCGGAATTGTCTCGGTCACGTAGCTCCGAATGAGGGGAAATGCGCCCAATTGGTTCGTGATTTTACCGTAGTCGATGAGCGCGAGCGGAGTGCCCATTTGTTCGTCGACTGCCGCCATGACCTGCTCAGCGCTCACGCGAGACGTTCCCTCAACCGTGATCGTGCGCAGCGCGAGAATCGGCGAATACACTGCCGTGAGAACGAGCCCCGCGAGAGTGATGAGAACTCCCACGATTGCGGCTGTGGCCAAGCGGCGGTTGCGCGCTCGTCGCGTGAAGCGGCGCACTTCGGCCCGCTCGAATTTGCGGCGATCGCGGGCAGAGCGCTTGAGGTTGTTCTTCGCCGCAGGGCCCGGTCTGGGCGATTGGGCCCGAGGAATGCGCGCGGGCCCACGAGGCACACTCGATTGCGGTGCACGCGAAGGCGTCGACTTGGGAGGTCGTCCGGAATGAGTCGGTTGTACTGGTTTGCGACCGGGCGGCGGCTGTTGCTGCCTGCCGGGCGGATCGAAACCCTCTGGGCGTTTCACGAGCTACGCCGACGTGCTTGGTGCGGAACTCGTCGCGGGAATTTCCTCGAGAGCCTCGAGCAATTGCGGCACGATGCGGTACACGTCGCCACAACTCAAAGTCATGATGAGGTCCCCCGGTCGAGCGAGTTCAGCGGCACGATCGGCAGCTTGTTGCCAGTCCGGCAAAAAATCGACTCGAGCCGGGTCGACGAATCGCTCCGACACGAGAGCTCCCGTGACGCCCGGCACAGGG
>JANNCX010000034.1:0-1983 GCA_031387145.1 Salinibacterium sp. | reverse complement strand
CGCGCCTATTCTGAGGGAGTGAGCAAACCCGACTGGACGTGCATCCTCTTCGATCTCGATGGAACGATCGCGGACTCCGCCCCGGGAATCACGGCATCGCTCGGCTATATGTTTCGCGAGCTTGGGCTGCCCGTGCCGACCGATGCCGATTTGCGCTTGTGGGTTGGCCCGCCGATTCTGGACTCGTTTCGAGACCTCGCTGGCATGAGCCCCGAGGTATCTGCACAAGCGCTCGCGATCTATCGGGAGCACTACTTGGAGCACGCGGGCACGGGGAGCCCGATCTTCCCGGGGATTCCCGGTGTGCTGCGTTCGATTCACGACGCGGGCATCCCGCTCGCCCTGGCTACGTCGAAGCCCGAGTTTCCGGCATCCATCATCCTCGACCACGGCAACCTCACGTCGCACTTTCGCGTGATCTCGGGCTCATCGATCGACGAGATTCGCAGCGCGAAAAAGGACGTCATCGCCGAAGCGATCACGCGATTCCACATGATCGGGGTCGACACGAGTCGCGCGGTCATGGTCGGGGACCGCGACTACGACGTCGAGGGGGCGGCCGCCCACGGCATCCCGGCGATCTACGTCGACTGGGGCTACGGCGAAGCGGGCGAAGAGGCTGGTTCGATCGCGGTTGTCTCGACGGCCGAGGAGTTGTACCCGTTGCTTTTGGGGTGAGCGGATGCCCGGCCAGGGCACTACCTCGCGAGCCGTTCCACCACTGAACCATAAAGCCGAGGTAGCGCGGCTGCGGCGGGAACGATGCCGCGCCGCAACGGAGAATTGGCCGCGCGCACTAGCCCCGTGGTGAGCACTCGAAAGTCCCGCGTAACTCGACTCCACTCCCGCTCGTACCTCGCGGGTGTATCGGCAGCTACGGCAGCGACGGCGACGCGAGCTTGCTCGAACCCCAGTCGCAAGCCTTCGCCGGTGATCGCGTCGACGTATCCCGCGGCGTCACCCACGAGCAGCACTCGACCCGAGTGCCGAGCCCGAGCGCGCTGCTGCAGCGGGCCAGCGCCTCGCAAGTCGCTCGCAAATGCGTGCGCCTCGAGGCGACCTGCTAGCTCCGGAATGACCGCGAGTGCGTCGTCGAACGAGGTGTGGGATGGGCCGAGCACGGCGATCCCGACGGTGTCGGGGGCAACGGGCGTGACATAGACCTCGGCGTGGCGTGTCCAGTGCACTTCGATGAGGTCTGTCCACGGTGCGACCTCGTAGTGGCGGCGAAGTCCGTATCGTCGCATACCTCGCGCTGGTTGATCGAGCTGGGCAAGCCGGCGCACGGTAGAGTGGAGGCCGTCGGATCCCAGCAGATACCGGGCGCGAATGCCGGCCGCAGTAACTCCGTCCTGATCCTGGTGAAGTGCGTCGACCCGCTCGTGCACGCGGTGCACGCCCAGTTCATTGGCGCGCGCGGCGAGCGCTGCGTGCAACTCTGTGCGGCGCACTCCTCTGCCGACGCCCGAGCGAAAGTGATGGTCGGCTCGCCGAGTTGCGTCTTGGTAGCTCACGCCGCGCAGTGGCATCCCCTCAGGGTCGACGCCGAGCCGGTTCAGCAGAGGGATCGCGCCGGGCATGAGTCCCTCGCCACAGGCCTTATCGATCACGCCGTCGCGCGATTCGACGAGCGCAACGCTGAGTCCCGCGAGCCTTGCCTCGATCGCAGCGGCAAGCCCGACCGGCCCACCGCCAACCACGAGCACGTCGACGTCTGACGTCACACGAGCTCCCGCAGCGCCTTGTCTTCGGTGGGAATTCTGAAGCCGAGCAGAAGTACGGCGTTGAGCACGGTGAAGGCGATCGCCGTGATCCACGCCGAATGTACGAGCGGCAAGGCGATTCCCTCGACGGCGACGATCACATAGTTCGGGTGCGTAAACCAGCGATATGGGCCTCGCGCGATAACTCTCGTTGCGCCGGGAACAACGATCACTCGCGTGTTCCAGCACCATACCCGGGCCGCCACCGGCGCCACGCCGC
>JANNCX010000033.1:0-5835 GCA_031387145.1 Salinibacterium sp. | reverse complement strand
CGGGCGTGCGCTGCAAATCGTCGGCTACCTCGGAATTGCAGCCTCAGCGCTCGCGTTCTTCATGGGAGCGTATTTGATTTGGAGCAGCTGGAACAACTGGAGCGAGTCGTGGGAGACAATCCTTAAGACGTTTGCCGTTCTAGGGGTGCTCGCGATCAGTTTCGCCCACGCCAACCTCTTGCTTCTGCTCGCGGGTCGCCGCAATCCGTTCATTCGAACCTCGCTCTTCATCACCGTGGGCCTCATTGGACTCCTCGCGGCTCTCATCATCGTGCCCATTGTGACGAACGGAGAGATTCCGGGCGAGAACGAGCTCTATTGGCGGTTCTTGGGCGTCGTCGCGATCCTTGATGTACTCGGCACGATCGTGTTGCCCGTCGTCAACCGGTTCGCGCGCGACGGCGGTCCCATCCTCGTTGTTCACCTCGAAGCGGATGCCGCGGCAAAAGCAGACCGCATCGCAGCCGCTCGCGGTGTGAGTCGTGACGCCGTCGTAGCGGCCGCGATTGCGGACTTGCCCGAATAGCCTTAGTTGAGCCCGCGCCGATCCAAGAGCGGCTGAAGCTCTGCATCACGACCGCGGAAATCGCGGAACGCCTCGAGCGGATCCTTCGAGCCGCCGACCCCGAGAAGTAGGTTGCGGAACCGATCGCCGTTCGCCCTCGTGAGTCCACCGTTTTGCTTGAACCACTCGACAGTGTCGGCGTCGAGCACTTCACTCCAGATGTACGAGTAGTACCCAGCGTCGTAGCCGCCCGAGAAAGTGTGGGCGAAGTATGTGCTCGAGTATCGAGTCGGCACGGCGGGGTTGTCGAGCCCGACGGCTGCGAGCGCCTTGGCTTCGAAGTCCGCGACGCTTGTGACCGCGGCATCCGCACCGAGAGTGTGCCAAGCCTGGTCGAGCAGGGCCGCCGCGAGGTATTCGCTCGTCGCGAATCCTTCGTTGAACGCCGACGATGCTTGCACCTTGTCGACGAAAGACTGCGGCATGGGCTCGCCCGTTTCGAAGTGCACGGCGTAGTTGGCGAGAACCTCGGGCCACAGCATCCACATCTCGTTGACTTGGCTAGGAAACTCCACGAAGTCGCGATAGGTATTCGTGCCCGCGAACTTCGGGTACGTCACGCGCGCGAACAAGCCGTGTAACGCGTGCCCGAATTCGTGGAAGAACGTGTTGACCTCGTCGTACGTGAGAAGGGTCGGCTCGCCGGCGGCAGGCTTGGGCACGTTGAGATTGTTTGTGACGATGACGGGATGCTCAAGCAAGCGTGATTGCGAAATGAGCGAGTTCATCCACGCGCCCCCGCGCTTGGAGTCGCGCGTGTAGAGGTCGAGCGTGTAGAGGCCGACGGGGGAGCCATCGTCGTTCGTGACCTCGAACACTCGCACATCGGGGTGATACGCGATCATGTCCTTGCGTTCGGTGAAGGTGATGCCGTAGAGCTGCGTGGCTGCGAAGAACACGCCCTGATGAAGCACGCGCTCGGCTTCGAAGTATGGGCGCATCGCGACCTCGTCGACGTCGTACTTCGCCTGGCGCACTTTCTCGCTGTAGAACGCCCAGTCATGCGCCGCGATCTCGTGGCCAGCTTGAGCTTCGAGATCAGCTTGCTCGTCGCGGGCGTTCTTCGCGGCCGGGGGAGCGAGCCGATCGAGCATTGCCGCGACGTTCGCGGGCGTCTTTGCGGTCTCGTCGGCGATGACCCACGCGGCGTGCGAATCGAAGCCGAGGAGAGCAGCTCGCTCCGCGCGCAGCCGAGAGATTTCGAGTACGAGCTCGGAGTTGTCCCAATCGCCGCCGCGACTTCCGCGAGCGCGTGACGCGAGCATGACGCGCTCGCGAACGTCGCGATGGGTGAGCGAAGAGAGGAATGGATGCCCGGTCGAAAGCACGAGTGTAATGAGGTACTTGCCCTCCAGTCCGCGCTCGCGAGCGGCCTCACCGGCCGCGGAGATCTCGCCCGGCTCTAGTCCGTCGAGCTCGGCCACGTCGTCGATCACGACAGCGAGGTCGTTCGTGTCGGCGAGCAGATTCTTCTCGAAGCGAGTAGTGAGGGTTGAGAGGCGTTGGTTGTAATCGCGGAGCTTTTGCTTTTCGCTCTCGTTGAGCCCGGCTCCCGCGACCGTGTACTCGATGTAATAGCGCTCGACGAGGTAGCGCGACTCGGCATCGAGGTCGAGGAGGTCGAGGGTGTCCAGAGAGTCGTACAGATTCTTGATTCGCTGATACAGCAGCGAGTCGAGGCGAATTGCATCAGAGTGCGAAGCGAGCATTGGTGCGATCTCTTCTTCGAGCTCGTTCGTGAAGTCGTTGCTGTCCGCGGAGGACTTGTTGTAGAACACCGTCGCAACACGGTCGAGCGTCTGGCCACTCTTCTCGAGGGGAATCATCGTGTTGTCGAAAGAAGCGGCCTCGGAATTCGACGTAATCGCGTGCACTTCGGCGAGTTGTTCGGCCATGCCCTTCTCGAACGCAGGCCGATAATGCTCATCTGTGATGTCAGCAAAGGGGGGCATGCCAAAGGGCAGGGTGCTCGCAGCGAAGAAGGGGTTGGTCATGATCCCAGACTATGCAAAGAATCGATTGCAAAACAATACTTGCAAAGCTTTGTTTGCAATGCTATCTTTGCACCATGGACGAAACCACCCCGAGTGCAACCGATCGCACTCTAGATCTTGAGAGCCTCAAGGCACTCGCGCATCCGCTTCGCGTTCAGATTCTCAACGCGCTGTCGATCTACGGCCAGTTCACGGCGAGTGGACTTGCCGAGCGCTTCGGCGAGTCGAGCGGGGCGACGAGCTATCACTTGCGCCAACTCGAACGCCACGGGTTTGTATGCGAAGTCGAGGGCAAGGGCACCGGTCGTGAGCGCTGGTGGGAGCGCGTACCCGGGGGAATCATGCTCTCAACCGACGACGTGATTGACTCTCCCGCGGTGCGTGCAGCGTCGGCAACGCTCATGCGCGAGTGGGAGCACAACCGCTCGATAATGCTGGCTGACTTTGTAAATCGGGGGTTCGACTCGCTTGATCAGCCCTGGCTCGACGCGAGCGCGATCGCGACTGCGAATGTGCGCCTCACGCCGGAGCAGTTGGCTGAGGTTGTGAAGTCTTGGGACAAGTGGGCCAAGGCGACGCTTGATCCCTTCATTGGCAAGACACCGCCCGGGTCTCGACCCGTGCAGATCCATTTCAACGCTTTTCCCATCATTGACGGCGATATTGCTACCGAAAGGTCAGAACGATGACTGCTTCCACCTACTTCAGTGCTCGTTCGAGCATTCTCGACCGTGCAGCGCGCCGCCTCGGCCTCGCACTGCTCTCGTGGTCTCATCAACGGCAGATTCGCGCGACCGTCTCGCGCGAAAAACAGTCGCGACAGTTCGCGCTAGCGCGCGAACTCGAAGCACGTCAACACGCGCACGCAAGCCGCCTCGCGCGACTGTTCTAGTCGGCGTCGACGACAGTGATCCTGCCGTCAGCCGAGACCCGGATGCTCGTGCCATCGTCGAGGTCAACGACGGGTCGCCCCTCGAGCCACGTGAGTGTCCACCGCCACTGGGTCGTATCGACGCCCGCTAGTTGATCCTCGACTCGCGTGATTGCGGCACGCACAGCGGGCTCGAGCCGAGCGGGCGGCTCAGCGCCGACGTTCCAACGGGTTCCGAGTTGCATCATGACTCCCGTTCATAGGTGACCCACTTGGCGCGAGTCGCAAGCTTGTCGTAGACGCTTTGCGCCGTGAAGTTGTCGTCCGCCGTGATCCAGCGCAGCGTGCCCCCGCCGTGCGCTGCGGCGTAGGCAGTGATCGCGTCGATCATCGCGGTGCCCGCGCCTGAACCGCGGTGCTCCGGGTCAACGTACAAGTCGTCGAGAAACCATGCGGGCCCAGCAGTGAAGGTATCTGGGGCCTCGCGGTAGAGCGCGAATCCGAAAACCTCGGCGCCCTCGACGGCAACAAACGCCCTAACTGGCGCCGCGTCATCCATCAGCCAAGCCCACACGCCGTCGAGCACGCGTCGGTCGAATTCAGTCTTGTAGAAGACGCCGTACGCGAGAAAGAGGCGCTCCCACGCGTCGCGGTCTCGGGGCTCGATGGCTCGGATCATGCGCTTACTCCCTCTTCGATCGCTTCCGCAAGCACGATGTCGCGCACGTCGATCTCGTCGGCCTCGACGAATTCGACGGCGGCAATGCGTCCGACGGCTTGCAGATCGGCGAGTCCGAGCCGCAGAAGGGCGGGACCAGCGATGGTCGCAGAGACAACCTCGGTCTTCTGGGAGGCTTTCGCGTCGGTCTTTGCGCGCCGGATTCCGATAAGCGCTTCACTCACGAACCTAAGCAAGCCACTGGGCTCGCCCGCAGCACCTGTGTCTTGCGAGGTCGGCCACGCGGCCGTGTGCACCGAGCTCTCGTGCGTCCAGCTCCAGACTTCTTCGGTCGCGAACGGGAGGTACGGAGCGAAGAGGCGCAAGAACACGTCGATCGCCGTGCGGAGTGCCATGACTGCGCTCGCTTGTGCCCCGGGGGTAGCGGCACCGTATGCGCGTTCCTTCACGAGCTCGAGGTAGTCGTCGCAGAACGTCCAGAAGAATTGTTCAGCGGATTCGAGCGCGCGGGCGTGATCGTAGTTCTCGAGGGCATCCGTCGCAGTCGCGACTACGACGCCCAGGCTCCGAAGCATCTCGATGTCGAGTGGTTCGGTGACGAGGGTCTCGATACGACCCTGCGGGTCTACTCGACCGGCCTGGGGGGCACCCTGCGGGTCTACTCGACCGGCCTGGAAGCTGTACACGAACTTCGCGGCGTTGAGCACCTTGATTGCGAGTCGGCGACCGATCTTGATTTGCTTCGGGTTCTGCGGGTCGAACGCTGCGTCGGTGCCCAAGCGGGATGACGCCGCCCAATATCGCACAGCATCTGAGCCGTGTTCGTCGAGCATCCCCTTGGGGGTAACGACGTTGCCCTTGGACTTCGACATCTTCTTGCGGTCGGGGTCGACGATGAATCCCGAGATGCCCGCGTTCGCCCATGGGATCGTGCCGTGTTCGAGTTGAGCACGAAGCACGGTCGAGAAGAGCCACGTACGAATGATGTCTTGACCCTGGCTGCGCAGCGAGTACGGAAACACGAGGTTGAAAAGCTCCGGGTCTGTCTCCCAACCGCCAGCGATTTGCGGGGTCAGCGACGACGTCGCCCACGTGTCCATGATGTCGAGCTCTCCCACGAACTTCGATCCGCGGTCCGTTTCTGAGTAACCGGGCGGCACGTCGCTCGATGGGTCGATGGGAAGGCTCGCTTCGGTCGGCACGATTACAGCGCCCTTTTCGCCCGCGGCATCGAGCTCGTACCACACGGGGATCGGTACCCCGAAGAAGCGCTGACGTGAGATGAGCCAGTCTCCCGTGAGTCCTCCTACCCAGTTTTCGTAGCGCACACGCATGTGGTCTGGCGTGAACGAGATCTGCTGTCCGGCATCCATGAGGGCGGAGCGAAGCTTCTCGTCTCGAGCACCGTTGGTGATGTACCACTGGCGCGTCGAGATGATCTCGAGTGGCTTGTCGCCCTTCTCGAAGAACTTCACTTGATGCACGATGGGCTTGGGGTCGCCGTCCATCTCGCCCGATTCACGCAACAGCTCGACGACTCGAGCTTTCGCGCTAAACACCGTCTTGCCTGCAAGCTCCGCGTACGCAGCAATTGCAGCGGGCGACTCGATCACGTCGGGCGCTTCCGCGATGATGCGGCCGTCCGCGCCAATGATGGTGCGGTTCGGCAAGTCGAGCTCGCGCCACCACACGACGTCAGTCACGTCGCCGAACGTGCAGATCATGG
>JANNCX010000361.1:0-1702 GCA_031387145.1 Salinibacterium sp. | reverse complement strand
CGTGCTGTCGGTCGTGCGCGTCGAGTCGTACGACGAGGGCGTGGGCCTCATCAACGCGAGCCAATACGGAAACGGCACCGCGATCTTCACGAACGATGGTGGGGCGGCTCGCCGGTTCCAGCGCGAAGTGACCGTGGGAATGGTCGGCATCAACGTGCCGATCCCCGTGCCCGTCGGCTACTTCTCATTCGGCGGCTGGAAGAACTCGCTCTTCGGTGACACGAAGGCGTACGGCCCGCAAGCCGTGCAGTTCTACACGCGCGAGAAGGCCGTGACATCGCGGTGGCTCGATCCGTCGCACGGAGGAATCAACTTGGGGTTCCCACAGAACGGTTAACGGGTCTACAGTTCGGGCATGAAACGACCTCTTGCACCGGGCATCGCCCTCATCGTTTGCGCTCTCGCTCTCGCGGCGGTGAGCGTGCTGGAGCTCGCGCCAGGAGACGCGCGAGGCGATGGGGATAATCCCGCTGACAGCCTTAAGTACCTCGCCGAGTTCGGGCTGCTCTATTCCTACTCCGGTCTAGCTCTCGTGGTCGGCGGGGTCGCCCTCGTGGTGGGGGTCGTTGGCGTGCGGCACCTCATGGGGCAACAGTCGTTGGCGTTCGCGGCGGCATCCACTTTCGGAGTGCTCGGCGCCGGCTTCTTGGTCGTGGCAGGCGTGATGCGAATGCAAGCGAACGGTACTGTGCCACACATTGCGGGCCTTGATCAGGACTGGGGAGAGGCCGCGTATCTCGCTGTGCAAATGGCAGGTACGCAGGGCCTTCTCTCTGCCGGGATGCTCGCCACTGCCGCTTGGCTCGTCGCGTTTGGCCTCGTGCTGTGGCGCCGAGGAGTGCGCGTGCCCGCCTTTGCTGCCGCGCTACCGGCTGTCGTGCTTCTGATACTGCTCGGGGATCTCGCGCTGCCCTTTGTGGTCGCCCCAGACTCGTTCTTTGTCGTCTACATTCTGGCGATCGTTGTAGGCGTGCCGATCTGCAGTCTCGTGTTTGGACTCGCTCTATTGAGAGAGCGAACTCGCTCGAGCCTCAAGAGCTCCGACGCGCTTCAAGCTTGAGCCCGTAGCTTCAGCAAGCTCCGTCACAGTGGATGCCCCATGCCGAGCCGCGGCGTGCACGATGATCGCGGCGCAGGCTTGGGCATCCGCTAGAGCGTTGTGGTGCGCGAAGTCTTCGAAGCCCGCAGCCATGGCAGCGGCCGGAAGCTTGTACGAGTCGAGATGGTAGGTCTTGCGAGCGACGTGCAGGCTGCACAAGTAGTCGAACGTCGGGCTCTCGAGGTACGAGGCGGCAGACGCTGCCGAAATGACACCCATGTCGAATGACGCATTGTGGGCGACGAGAGTGTCGTTGCCCGCGAACGCTGTGAGGTCGGGCAACTGTTCGTTCCAGAGCAGTGCATCCTCGACGTCCACCGCCATGATTCCGTGGATTCGAACGTTCCACTCGAGGAAGGCGTCGTGGCCCAGCGGCGGCTTGATGAGCCAATAAGCGGTGTCGACGACGTGCCCGTCCCGCACCTTGACGAGCCCCACCGAGCACGCGCTAGCCGGTGAATTGTTGGCGGTCTCGAAGTCGATCGCGGTGAAATCTACTGGCACGATTCGATAGTCGCACCGACCTCGGACAGTGCGGGTAGGGCGCGCCGCTACGATTGACCCTCGTGGCTCTCACTATTGCAATCGTCGGTCTGCCCAATG
>JANNCX010000394.1:0-8825 GCA_031387145.1 Salinibacterium sp. | reverse complement strand
CGTCGAGCCGGTAGCCGATCGCGAGCTTCGCAGCGATCTTTGCGATGGGAAAGCCCGTGGCCTTCGACGCGAGAGCGCTCGAGCGAGACACGCGCGGGTTCATCTCGATGACAATGACTCGGCCTGTCTTAGGGTCAATCGCGAATTGGATGTTGCACCCACCCGTGTCGACGCCGACCGCGCGAATGATGTCGATTCCGATATTCCGTAGATTCTGGTACTCACGGTCGGTGAGCGTGAGAGCGGGAGCGACCGTGATCGAGTCGCCCGTGTGCACACCGACGGGGTCGACGTTCTCGATCGAACACACGACGACCGTGTTGTCGGCCGTGTCGCGCATAAGTTCGAGCTCGTATTCCTTCCACCCGAGAATGGACTCCTCGAGCAAGACCTCAGTCGTTGGGCTCTGGTGGAGTCCGTCGGCGACCATGCGCTCAAGCTCGGGCCGCGAGTAGGCGAACCCAGAACCGAGTCCGCCCATCGTGAAGCTCGGGCGGATCACGAGGGGGTACCCGAGATCCTCCGCGAAGCGAAAAGCCTCTTCGACGGTGTGGGCGATGTGCGAGCGTGCGACATCCGCTCCACAATCGAGCACGAGTTGCTTGAAGATCTGGCGGTCTTCGCCCTTGTTGATAGCTTCGAAGTTCGCGCCAATGAGCTCGACGTTGTACTTCTCGAGAATGCCGTGTTTGTGCAGGTCGATCGCTGCGTTGAGAGCCGTCTGCCCGCCAAGAGTCGGCAGAATCGCGTCTGGCTTCTCTTTAGCGATGATCGTCTCGATCACCTCCCACGTGATGGGCTCGATGTACGTCGCGTCTGCAAAGTCGGGATCGGTCATGATCGTCGCAGGGTTCGAATTGACGAGGATGACGCGCACGCCCTCCTCACGCAACACTCTGCAGGCTTGCGTGCCCGAATAGTCGAATTCCGCGGCTTGCCCGATCACGATCGGACCGGAGCCGATCACGAGAACCGAGTTGATGTCGTTCCTCTTGGGCATTATTTGCTGTCCTTGCTCGGCTTACTGGCCTTAGTCGCGACCACGAGGTCACGGAAGCGGTCGAAGAGATACATGCTGTCGTGCGGCCCCGCTGCCGCCTCGGGGTGGTACTGCACCGAGAACGCGGGAATGTCGAGAGCGCGAAGCCCCTCGACGACGTTGTCGTTGAGGTTGACGTGACTCACTTCGACTCGACCGAAACCCTCGGGACTTTGCGATATTCCGTGAGGCACGTCGACCGCGAAGCCGTGGTTGTGGCTCGTGATTTCGGTGCGACCCGTCGCGACATCCACAACGGGTTGATTGATCCCCCGGTGACCAAAGCCCAGCTTGTACGTGCCGTAGCCGAGGGCTCGCCCGAGCAACTGATTGCCGAAGCAGATCCCGAAGAACGGCAAGCCGGCACGAAGTACTCCGCGCAAGAGTTCGACATGAGCATCGGATGCCCCAGGGTCGCCGGGTCCGTTGGAATAGAACACCGCCACGGGTTCGATAGCGACAAGCTCGTCGAGCGTCGTGGACTGGGGAAGCACGTGAACGTCGAACCCGCGCGCGGCAAGGTAAGTGAGCGTCGAGGTCTTCACGCCGAGGTCGATCACGGCCAACTTTCCAATAGTGGGCTCAACGGTGGCCGGGACTACATAGCCTTCGGTCGTCGAGACTTCGGCCGAAAGGTTGCGGCCGGTCATTTCGGCCGCGCCACGCACGAGCTCGAGTTGGTGAGTGGGCGCGAGCGCGGCATCCGCCCCAGAGAAGACGCCGCCGCGCATGGCACCCGCGTCACGAATGCGACGCGTCACGGCGCGAGTATCGATTCCGCTGATGCCGACGACGCCCTCGGTCGTGAGCTGGTCATCGAGCGAACCGTCGGCGCGGTAGTTCGAGACGACTCGGCTGGGGTCGCGAACGACGTAGCCAGACACCCACACGCGCGACGATTCGGGGTCCTCGTCGTTGACACCCGTGTTGCCGATGTGTGGTGCCGTCATGACGACGATTTGGCCCGCGTAGCTCGGGTCAGTCAACGTCTCTTGGTAGCCCGTCATGCCCGTCGCGAAAACGACCTCGCCGAGAGTGCGGCCGCGCGCGCCATACGCCTTGCCCTCGAAGCGCGTGCCATCTTCGAGCACGAGTACTGCCGGTTCAGTCGCGAATGTCACTTGCCTGCCTGTCTGTCTTCTGTCGAGATGAGAACGCGAGCCGCTTGCTCGAAGGCAGCGGGAGCGTCTAACCGGAAGTAGCTGTCGACCGGGTGGGTGCCGAGCATCCACTCGATGAGGGTGAGTCCGTCGGGTTCTACGACGCGGTCGATCGTCCACGTCGCGCGTCGAATGTCGCGAACGTCGCTCGCGGGAATCCAGAAGTCATCGCGACCCGTGAGGCTCACCACGAGACCGCTTGGCGATACCGAGACGGTTGCAATGCCTCGAAACCCGAGCCCGTGCACCGCGATTCGATCGACGGGGTCGCCTGACAGGGTCGTCGCGACGTACTTACCTGGGCTCACCTGGAGAGCCGCGGCGACTTCGGCGGGAACCGACAGCGGTGCACTCACGTCACGTTGTCGGGACTTGCGCGCGCGCCACCCGATCGCCATGAGCCCGAGGAGCGCGGCGAGAACGCCAAGGACGATGACGATCGAGACTGACTTATCCACGGCTCTGCGCTTCCTTCGCTACGATTTCGGCGTCGACGAGTTTGCCGTCAAGCACAGTGGCGTAGCCGTCGTGCACCGTCGCGATGACTCGACCCGGCAGGGTGCGGCCGAGGTAGGGCGAGTTGACGCCCTTTCCATGCAAGTCGCCGAGACCGAATTCACGGCTCGCGGCTGGGTCATAGAGCGTGAAGTTCGCGGCGCTTCCCGCCGCGAACGGCGCGTCGTAGCCCGCGAGAAGCCCTATCTCGGCGGGCCGAGACGACATGACGCGAGCGATGTCGGCCCACGCCAACTGCCCCGAGTCGACGACGGATGCCTGCACGACACTCAAGGCGGACTCGAGGCCCACCATGCCGTTGGCCGCTTCGCCCCAAGCGCAGTCCTTCGCCTCGACGGGATGCGGCGCATGATCCGTCGCAACGATGTCGATCGTTCCGTCGGCGAGGGCGGCGCGGAGCGCCTGAACGTCCTCGTCGCGACGCAAGGGCGGATTCACTTTGAAGCGAGCATCGTAACCACGAGCGAGGTCTTCCGTCAGCAGTAAGTGATGCGGGGTGACTTCTGCCGTGACATCCACTCCCCGAGCTTTCGCCCAGCGGATGACCTCGACCGAGCCAGCGGTAGAGATGTGGCACACGTGCAGCCGCGCTCCGACGTGCTCGGCGAGCAGAATGTCGCGCGCGATGATGGACTCTTCTGCAACCGCGGGCCAGCCCACGAGTCCGAGTTCACTCGACAGCGCGCCTTCGTTGAGTTGAGCGCCGACCGTGAGGCGCGGGTCTTGCGCATGTTGCGCGACGACTCCCCCAAAGGTCTTGACGTACTCGAGCGCGCGGCGCATGAGAAGCGAGTCGTGCACGCAATTGCCGTCGTCCGAGAAGACGCGTACTCCGGCACGCGATTGCGCCATGGCGCCAATTTCGCTCAATCGCTCTCCAGCGAGCCCTGCCGTCACCGCCCCGATGGGCCGCACGGTCACGTAGCCGTGAAGTCGACCGAGCGCTTGAACTTGTTCGACCACTCCAGCGGTGTCCTGCACGGGTTGTGTGTTGGCCATCGCGAAGACCGCCGTATACCCGCCGATCGCCGCGGCGCGAGAACCCGTGAGCACGGTCTCGCTTTGCTCAAATCCCGGCTCGCGCAAGTGCGTGTGCAGGTCAACGAGTCCAGGAAGCGCAGTTAGCCCTGCGGCGTCGATCGATGTGGCCTTCGCGGGGGCATCCGCTACAAACACGCCGTTGTCGACGAAGAGGTCCCGCCGGGTTCCGTCGGGCAAAGTCGCCCCGGTAATTCGCAAACTCATGAGTCACTTCCTGACAGCAGGTGGTAGAGCACGGCCATGCGGATCGAAACTCCGTTGGCAACTTGTTCGAGCACGGTCGAGCGCGATGAGTCGGCCGCATTCGCCGAAATCTCGAGTCCGCGGTTCATCGGGCCGGGGTGCATGACGATGCTCGACTCGGGCAATCGAGCGAGACGCGCGTCGTCGAGACCCCACTCGCGCGAGTACTCGCGGGCGTTGGGAAAGAACGACGCGTTCATGCGCTCGGTCTGGATGCGCAACATCATGACGACGTCTGGACCTTCGTCGATCGCGCCATCGAAGTCGTAGCTCGCCGAGACGGGCCATCCCGCGATGCTCACGGGCAACAGCGTCGCAGGCGCGACGAGGCTCACTGTTGCCCCAAGAGTCGAAAGCAACCAGACGTTCGAGCGCGCAACGCGCGAGTGCAGAATGTCGCCCACGATCGTCACAGTCACGCCGTCGAGCCCCTTGCCGCGCGAGGCCTCGACGTGCAGCCTGCGCCGAATAGTGAACGCGTCGAGTAGTGCTTGAGTCGGATGCTCGTGCGTTCCGTCACCCGCGTTGACAATCCCGGCATCGATCCACCCGCTGTCGGCAAGCACGCGAGGCGCTCCGCTCGCCCAGTGGCGGATGACGACGGCATCCGCTCCCATCGCAGCGAGCGTTTGGGCGGTGTCTTTCAGGCTCTCGCCCTTCGAGACACTCGACCCCTTGGCGCTGAAGTTGATGACGTCGGCGCTCAAGCGTTTGGCGGCGAGTTCGAACGAGACGCGCGTGCGCGTTGAGTCCTCAAAGAAGAGATTGACGACGGTCTTGCCGCGCAGGGCCGGGAGCTTCTTGACCTCACGGTCGGCGACGTTGGCCATGTCTTCAGCGAGATCGAGGAGCGCGATTGCTTCATCGCGCGACAAGTCTTTAGTTGACAGTAGGTGCCTCAACCGATCGTCACCTCCTCGGTCGCATCGAGTTCACTCAAGCGAACGTTGATGCGCTCGCCGGGAGCGGTCGGAAGGTTCTTTCCCACGAAATCCGCGCGAATCGGCAGCTCACGATGTCCCCGATCCACGAGCACCGCGAGGCGCACCGCGCGCGGGCGGCCGAGATCGTTGAGCGCGTCGAGCGCTGCCCGGATCGTGCGCCCCGAGTAGAGCACGTCGTCGACGAGAATTACGGTCTTGCCGTCGATTCCCCCGCCGGGAATGTCGGTGGGTGCGGGCGCGCGCGTCGGGTTCTTAGCGAGATCGTCGCGGTACATCGTCACGTCGAGGGCGCCAACCGTCACGGCACCCGGCTCGATTCCCTCGAGGATCGCGCCGATTCGACGCGCGAGAACCACTCCTCGGGTCGGAATACCCAGAAGCACGAGATCAGACGATCCACGGTTGGACTCAAGGATCTCGTGAGAGATACGAGTCAACGCACGGGTGATATCAGAGGGCTGCAACACGGAGCGTGCAGTCATTCTGACCTCCTTCCCCGCCTCACAGGACGGAACTTAAAGGAAATCTGCTACAGCGACTATACAGCGCGACTCGCGGCGATGCGTCCGAGGAGTCCGTTGACGAACCCCGCTGAGTCCTCGGTGCTGTGCACTCGAGCAGACTCGACGGCTTCGGCGATTGCGACGCTATCGGGAACCTCGTCGTTGAACATAATCTCCCACAAGCCAATGCGAAGAAGCGCGCGATCAATCGCAGGCATGCGCGCGATCGTCCATCCCTGCGAATACGTCTCGATAAGCTCGTCGATCTCGTCGCCGTGCTCGGTGATGCCCACGACGATCTCGCGTGCGTATTCCCACGAGTTCGCTCGCTTCGGGTCTGCGGCTTCTCGAGCCGCCTCGTCAGCTAGAGCCTGGTTGATGGACTCTTCGCGAACGTCCGCACCATAGAGCACGTCAAGCGCGCGCTTGCGCGATTTGGTTCTCGCACCCACTACTCGGACACGCGCCCGAGATAGCTACCGTCGCGCGTGTCGACCTTGACCTTCGTGCCTTGCTCGAGAAAGAGCGGCACTTGAATCTGGTAGCCGGTCTCGACGGTTGCAGGCTTCGTTCCGCCCGTCGAGCGGTCGCCTTGAAGGCCCGGCTCGGTGTAGGTAATTTCGAGCACGACCGATGCAGGCAACTCGACGTAGAGCGGGTCGCCGTTGTGCAGCGCGATCGTCACGTTCTGGTTCTCGAGCATGAAGTTGGCGGAGTCCCCCACGTTTGCGGGAGACAGCGTGATCTGGTCGTAGTTACCGAGATCCATGAAGACGAAGTTGTCGCCGTCTTTGTAGAGGTATTGGAAGTCGGCGCGATCGACCGTCTCGGTCTCGATCTTCGCTCCAGCGTTGAACGTGCGGTCGACGACCTTGCCCGTCATGACGTTCTTGACCTTGGTGCGCACGAACGCGCCACCCTTGCCAGGCTTAACGTGCTGGAAGTCGATGACTGTCCACAGACCGCCGTCCATATTAAGTACGACGCCGTTGCGAATGTCAGCGGTAGAAGCCATGGGTGTTCCGTTCTTGGGGAGAGAGTCGGTTGAGTGGCGCTTCGCGCCGATCGAAACCGACTATAGAGTCTACCTGAGTCGCCGCGCGACCAGATCAAGAGCGAGCGAGTACGAGTCGAATCCGAAGCCCGCAATGACTCCCGTCGCTACGGCCGAGATCACGCTCGTGTGGCGGAACTCCTCGCGCGCGTGCGGATTGGACAAGTGCACTTCGACGAGCAGCAGTCCCGCCTTGGTGACGAGGGACGCAGCATCCCGAACCGCATACGAGTAATGCGTGAAGGCCGCGGGGTTGAGAATGACCGGGCTCGATGAATCGACAGCTTCGTGCAGCCAGCCGATGAGTGTTGCTTCATCGTCTGTCTGCCGAAGGTCGATATCGAGCCCGGATGCCGCGGCATCAAGCACTACGCGCAAGTCGTCGAGCGAACCCGTGCCGTACACCTCGGGTTCACGGCTGCCGAGCCGGCCGAGGTTTGGGCCATTGAGTACGAGAACGGTGGTCACGCCATCGAGTGTATCTGGCGGCTATGCGGTGTCTCGTGACGTGCGAGGCGCGAGTGTGATGACGGCCCAACCGAACAGAACGAACAGGAGTCCTGTGCCCATCGCGAACGCCGCGACACCGAACGAAACGATCGAAGTGAAGAGCGAAGCGCGCAAGAACGATGCGGTCATGACGGTGACGCGAACCGGATCTTCGCGGTCAAGCTCGGCGTAGGTTGCGCCATCACTTGCCTCGAGCGCGTGTTGCTTGATGACGTCGGCCTGTGCGTACGCCGTGAACGGGTCAGCGACCGGCATGCCCGGAAGGAAAGCTGCGTCTTCGGCAACCGTGATTTGTTCCGAGGAAAGTTGATTGCTCACGGCGACCCACCCGGTAACTCCGGCCACCATCATGAGGATGCCGCCAATAATGCCCAGAACGCCGACGAACCTCAAGAGGCCGCCCGAGCTCTTCTGGTCGTTCGATGCAGTAGTCGTGTGTGCAGAATCCGTCGATGTCATTCGAGTGCCTTCTTCCAGAGGTCGCAGAGAATTGCTTCCACTCAGAGTGGCGTGGCGGTCTCGAGACCGTTAGTGCCGAAGGTCCCGCCGCACGAAAGACTGCTAGACGCCGACCTCTTGATACGCAGCGAACAGCATCGACTCGTCTGGGCCAGCGAGAACCGTCGGCTTACCCACGTCATCGAGCACAATGAAGCGCATCATGCCCGCTCGAGCTTTCTTGTCACGCTGAATCGTCGCGAGCAAACTCGACCAACGTCCGATCGGATAATCAATCGGAAGTGTGAGCGATGAGAGGATGCTCCGGTGGCGATCGACGACGTCATCACTCAGCGAACCCGCGAGCCGCCCGAGCTCCGCCGCGAACACCATGCCGACCGAAATCGCCGCTCCGTGACGCCA
Organism: Salinibacterium sp.; assembly: GCA_031387145.1. Classification (GTDB taxonomy): domain Bacteria; phylum Actinomycetota; class Actinomycetes; order Actinomycetales; family Microbacteriaceae; genus Rhodoglobus. The sequence continues at coordinate 954 of JANNCX010000394.1, read as the reverse complement.
GCGGTACCGCTCGGCGTGCTCGATCGCGTGCCCGAGCGTGTGTCCGTAATTCAGGATCTCGCGAAGCCCTGATTCTTTGAAGTCTTCGGTCACGACTCGCGCCTTGAGAGCAATCGACAGCTCGACGACTCGCCTGAATTCTGCGCTGTGCGGATCCGTTACTCGGTCGACGTCGGCCTCGATGATGTCGAGAATCTCGGGCTCACCGATGAATCCACACTTCACGATTTCGGCGAAGCCTGCGAGAACCTCGTTGCGCGGGAGGTCGTCCAGCACGTCCAAATCGACTACGACTGCGGCGGGCGCGTAAAACGCGCCGACGAGGTTCTTGCCTTCTGCGGTGTTGATTCCGGTCTTGCCGCCGACCGCGGCATCCACTACTCCCGCAACGCTAGTGGGGCACTGGATAAGCCTGACGCCGCGTAACCACGTGGCGGCGACAAAACCAGCAAGGTCTGTCGTGGCACCCCCACCGAAACCGATGACGGCGTCGGTTCTCGTGAAATCCGTTTGGCCCATGATCTGCCAGCAGAATGCCGCAACCTCAACACGCTTGGCGTCTTCCGCATCCGGAACCTCGGCGAGCAAGACCTCGTAGCTCCCCAGCAGGCTCTCGCGAAGCGCGTTCGCTCGTGCGCCGAGAGTAGAGGGGTGAACGATGAGCACTTTGGCGACGCGGGAACCGAGTTGGTCTGTGATGGACGACAGGATGCCCCGGCCGATGATCACGTCGTACGGGTCAACGCCGCCAACGGGGATTACGCTACGAGCCGTCATTTCGCTTGCCTCTCAAGCCAATCCGCAATCGTCTGGGCCACTCCATCCAACGGAACGTGCGACGTGTCGATCGTCAATTGGCTCAATCTGTCGTAAATCGGCTGACGTTGGGCGACGAGCGCTGCCCACGCTTCGATTCCGCCTCGAACGAGAGGCCGTTTGCCGCCCTCGATGCGC
>JANNCX010000354.1:0-1593 GCA_031387145.1 Salinibacterium sp. | reverse complement strand
GGAGGCACGCCGTTCGTCGCCGACTACGACCGGCTTGAGGACGTGCGCGCCCTTGCAGAGTCGCTGCGGGGCCGCGACGAGCGCCTCGGGGTACTAGCCAATAAGGCAGGCGGCCTCGTGCACAAGCGCGGTGTCTCGGCCGACGGTTTCGAGAAGACGATTCAGCACAATCACCTCGCCCCGTTCTTGCTCACGTCACTGTTGCTACCGACTCTCAAAGCGAGCGACGCTCGAGTGATTGGCACCGCAAGCATCGGCAACAACATGGGCAACCTTCGCCTCGAAGATCTTCAGTTCAACGCGCGGCCATGGCTCGGCGGCTGGCGTGCATATGGCACGAGCAAAATTGCGACGATTGTCTTTGCGCGCGAACTCGCCGCGCGGTCGAGCGTCGAATCGTATTCGTACCATCCGGGCTACGTCGCAACCGAGTTTGGCGTCGACACGCGAATCGTTCGGCTCGGCAACGCCCTCACGCACGGTCGACTCGGCCTTACGCCCGCGCAAGGCGCTGCACCCCTCGTGCACCTCGCGACTGTAACGACGGTCGACGCCGAGAACGGCACGTATTTCGACCACTTCACGCCGAACGGGCGCACACACTGGAGCGCTCGCGTGCCGGGAATCGGCTCTGCTCTGTGGCAGCTGTCGGCACAATTGGTTGGCTTCCCGTGCGGGTCCAGAACCTAGTTTTTGCGCCCAACGGTGCGCTACTGTTCACCCCATGAGCAGATTTCGATTTACACGCGTCGCCGTGGTCGTCGCTGTATTCGCAACGATCGGGTCATTGACGAGTTGCGCGCCCACGGGCGCGCCCGTTGCCGATGAAGCCGTCCCGACACCGACCGAGTCGGTTGTCGCACCGCCGCCCGCAGAACCAACGGCAGAACCCCCCGCCGCGCTACCTGCGACCTGCATCAACCTCGTCAACGCAGGTTCGACTGTCGGTGTTTCAAACCCTGACTACGTGCTCAAAATCCGGGCCGAGGGCTCGCCTCTCGCACTCTTCGACGAATACGGCGGCATCGTGTGCGTCGTTGGTGGGTCTCAAGAAGTCTTCGAGCTTTACGGCTACTCACCCATTACTCCAGTTCAACAAACAATTCAGGAGACGCGATTGGGAGGCGCTGGGCTTACTTCGGCGAGTGTCGACGGCGGAACGTTGTACACCGACCCGAGCGACGCGCAAGACGTCGTCAAGGCGTTCTACTTTCGCAACGGCTTCTGGTGGTGTGGATACGACGCTGCTCGAATCACGGAGATAGTTGCAAATTCGCCGGCCTCGTAGCTGACGAGCTAGTCGAGCTCTTGAAACACGGTGAGCTGCAGTCCGCCTGGAGCTTCTAGCCTCGAGTTGAGGGAGCGCCACGGCGTTACTGTCGGTGGCGCTACAACGGTCGCTCCTGCTTGCTCTAACGTCGTCGTGGTCGCTGCGGCATCCGCTACCTCAAATGCAACTCGAATGCTCAATGGGTACGGTCGCGACGCGGGATGCCCCACCTCAACCGAATCGATGAGCCTCACTTGCGCTGGGTTGGCGAGTTCGAGCGTCGCTGACTCGACGCTGAGGATCACGACGCGCGCTCCCCCGTC
>JANNCX010000253.1:0-4892 GCA_031387145.1 Salinibacterium sp. | reverse complement strand
ACTCCAGTGTTGACCCCGTGACGGTGACCACGGAGGGTGCCTACGATTCACCATCGGTGGAGTTCACCGAGTACGGCACCTATTTCTGGGTCGAATCGCTATACAGCTTCGACGACCAACTCATCCACCGCGGGGTGTGCGGTGCCCCTAGTGAGTCGACACTCGTATCACCGGCCGAGGTTGTCACCGAGGCAGTCCCGTCAGTGCTGCTGGGGGAGCTCGCGTACGACACCGTTACCGTTACCGGACTGGTTCCTTCCGGGGCAACCATGGTGTTCTCCGCGTTCAAGCAAGAAACGGCCGACCCGATCTGTGTCGACAACACTTTGGCGTTCTCGAGCGACCCGATTGACATCACGGCGGCAGGGATCTTCCAGTCGCCCGAAACCCGGTTCACCGAGAATGGCACCTACTTTTGGGTCGAAACCCTCCTCGACCGAAACGGCAACGCCCTGCATCTCGGGGCATGCGGTGAGCAACTCGAAACCACCCTCGTGACCCTCAGTCTTGCTTCCACGGGGTCGCCGTTGGCATCGTTCATACTTCCGCTGCAAATCGGTAGCGCAATGTTAGCGCTCGGGGCGGTGTTCGTTGCTGTTCGGCTAGTTGGGGGACGACGAACCCGCAACACCACCACCGCCCGGCACTAACAGGAAAGCGGCTCTCCTTCGGGTGGAGAGCCGCTTTCTCAAACCTAAAGCTCGGGTTATTCGCAGCTGTAGTACTTCACCCAGCCACCCGAGCCATCAGCGAGTGCACCCGCGTCGTAACCCAGAATGCCGACATAAACCGGCGGAGGCGGAGTACCAAGGCCGCCACTGCCACCGAACGTGCCGTAGTTCGTCGCGCCGCACATGCCGTAGACCGGGACAGCGCCATATGCAGAGACCACGGCTGCTCGGACTTCGGCGTCCGTGTACGAAGGAGCTGGGGGCGGAGGCGGTGGGGGAGGCGGCGTGACGTCGCCACCACCGGAACCCCCGGACGAGCCTCCCGAGCTGCCACCGGCACTTCCACCGGATCCACCAGCACTATCGGTGCCGCTTGCGCTATCACCAGGCGCGGCCGTCTGCGACGGAGTCGGGGTCGGTGTCGAAGTTGAAAGCGGTGTGCTCGACGTGGACGGCCGAGCCAAAGTCGGCTCCGACGGCGGGCCAGCCACAACAGTTCTCGTGGTCAGCTGTACGGCGGCAAACGCCCCAGTGCCGGCGACAAGCAAAGCTGCTACTGAAGCGGCGACAATCACCGCGGCTTTGCGGGTCATTCGACGCCTGGTCGGTGCCGGCTGGTCGTTCTGTTTCATGGTGAAACCCCCTATTCGCGTGCCCCCCGCGTGCACGATCAGAGTATCGCTCAACCAGATCGTGAGCTAGTCGGCATGAAGGGGGGACTGAGCTACCAACTCAGTGATAATGTCAAAAGTTACTCAAAACGGCCATACATTTACATATTCGTATAAAATGGTTACATGACTGAAGTGACGATTACCGAAGCACGCGGCACACTTTCTGCCCTCGTCGACCAGGCGCACGACGAGCCAGTTTTTCTGACCCGTCGCAACCGCGCAGTCGCTGCGATTGTGAACCCGGAGCAGCTGGAGCGTTTGCGTGCGGATGCGGATGAACTCGCGGACATTCGCGCGGTCGACGCTGCGTGGGAGGAGACCGAGCGGCTCGGCGAGACGCCGATCCCTTGGGAGGAAGTAAAGCGCGATCTCGGCCTGGTATGAGCCAGTACGAAATCCAGTTTCTGCCCGTGGCCGCTCGCGCGCTGCGCAAGTTGCCACTCGAGGCGAAACGCCGCGTTCAGGCCGCAATTGACCTACTGGCCACGGACCCTAGGCCGCCGGCCGCTCGGCGCCTGGTCGGGAGACCCGAATGGCGCGTCCGAACAGGCGACTACCGGGTCTTGTATCGCATCGACGACGGTGTGCTCACAGTGGTGGTGGTCGACGTAGGTCATCGACGCGAAATCTACCGATAAAAGTCGAAGTCGTCGTGGATGTTCGCCGAACGAAACGCGAGCGCTTTGCGGGAATACCCAGCCCACCCACGCGTTACCCCCAGAGTGACTCAACCCATCAAGGTCGACATCTGGTCTGACGTGCAGTGTCCGTGGTGCTACATCGGCAAGCGCAAGTTCGAAGCGGGTGCGGCGGAATTCGGCGGTGAGGTCGAGGTCGAATACCACTCGTTCGAGTTGTCGCCAAACACTCCCGTTGACTTCGACGGAAGCCCCGCGGACTATTTGAGCCAGCGCAAGGGCATCTCGCTCGAGCAAGTGGGGCTCATGCTCGAGCGGGTGACGGCGGTCGCGGCATCCGTCGGGCTCGATTACGACTACGACCACGTGCACCAGACCAACACCGTGATTTCGCACGAGCTGTTGCACTTCGCGAAGTCGAAGGGGCGCCAGCTCGAGATGAAGGAGCGGCTGCTCAAGGCGTATTTCATTGACGGCGAGCACATCGGCCGCATTCCCGACCTCGTCGAGATCGCGGCCGAGCTCGGGTTCGATCGCGCCGAAGTCACAGAGGCGCTCGAGTCGCACCGCTACCTCGCAGACGTGAAAGCGGATGTTGCGCTCGCTCGCGAGTACGGCATCCAGGGCGTTCCGTTCTTCGTGATCGACGGCAAGTACGGGGTGTCTGGCGCGCAAGAGGCCGAAACCTTCGCTAACGTACTGTCACAAGTGCAAGCCGAGAGAGACGCGTAGATGCCCGATACAGCAACCGCTCCAGTTCCCATCGTCGCGCTGAAGAACCTCGGCGTTCCAGTGGCAGACTCGTGCGACGGAGACTTCTGCGTCATCCCGGATCACCACGAGCAAGCGGTCATGAACCGCCGCCTCGACGACGACGCGGTTTAGCGTCCAACCTGAGCACCGGTCATTTTTTTCGAGCGACTGCGCACGATTGGATAGCCGAAAACTGGGGCGCGCGCTCAGGAACGAGACGACGCGCTGCGAGTGCTCCCGAGTCTTGCACTTGACATAGTTTCGGGTTTAGGCTTGCGCGCACGAACCTCTCGTGAAACCTTGGAGCGCATTATTTCAACCTCGCCGATCCTCGAAACCACCACCTCACTCCAACGGACATATCGCTATCTCCGGGTCGGTATAGCGGCGACCGTCGGGGTCATAGCAGTCGCAGTATTGGTCGCAACTGTGCAGATGGGTGAACTCTGGTCATCTATCAGCGCCTACTATTATTCGGCTGCGCAAACGTTGTTCGTAGGGGCTTTGATAGCCGCATCACTCGGGATAATCGCCCTGTCCGGTCGCGGGGTTGAACGTGCACTCCTTGATGCAGCGGGCATACTGGCGCCCTTGATCGCGATCATTCCAACACCGATCACCCCAGGGACCGTGCCCGGTTCCGGCGAACCTTGCCCAAACGGCGGCGATTGCACGCCCACCGGTTTTCACGAAGGCATCACCGTGGGGATCGTGACGTATTCCGCCGTTGGACTTGCGCTTTGGATTATCGCGATGGTTCTCACGCGACCGAAAGCAGCTGGCCCGAGAGCGCGGTCGGTAAAGGTGTCTCTCGTGCTCAGCCCGGTTATCCTGTGCGCTGTGTCCATTCTCTGGCTGTCGCCCATTACGAACGACTTCATGCTCAGCATGGGTCACTTCGCGGCCGCGGGAGTTTTCTTCCTCCTGATCGCCGCTGTGTCAATTCGGAGCAACTTCGGCTTCGAGGGTGAGATAGATCCGCCCCTGTCGGTCAAGCGTGCCTATTTCGCGATCGGGGCGGTGATGTTCTTCGATGTCGTCGCCCTGATCGTAATCGTTGTCGCTCGTCTCGAAGGTCCGGATTGGTTTCCGTTCGTGCTTGTTGGCGAGTTCATAGCACTCCTCGCCTTTTGCGCATTCTGGATACTGCAATCCAAATACAAGTGGTACCAAGAGAATCCGGGCTTGGTGTCATAGGGGCAGCCTCGGAGTCGTGAACACCCACCCCTCTACAAAGAGGAAGCGCGACGGCACCTCTCGGTTCATGACGAGCAAGCGGTCATGAACCGCCGCCTCGACGACGACGCGGTCTAACTCGTCCGGGCTGCTAGAGCCCGAGCAGCTTGTCGGTGTCGCCGAAGACTTCCATGCCCGCGACATCCGCTGTTCCCTCGAGAAGCACGCGCCCATCGGCATCCAGGTGTCTAAAGCGGATGCTCGCATCCAACGTCTCTTCGACCCGTTGATGCATCGCGGTGCGAAGTGGTGCGTGCAAAAGCCCGCCACGCACGCGCTCCGCGTCGAGCTCAAGCACCCCGGAGGGGCCGCGGAGCGTCCAGCGCACGTGGCTGTCGTCGATGATGAGCCGCTCTTCTTTCGAGCCGTTGTAGGTCGTCCACGTGTGGAGGGTGCCGCCGTGGTTGAAGCCCACGATGTAGCCGCGGAACGCACGACCGAGCCACGGGATCGTCGCGACCGACGCGATGAGCGAGGCCTCGGGGTCCGAGTCGATGTGGTTGCTCGCCATCCACACGTAGCCCGCGGGAAAAGCCTTGCCCCAGTCCTTCTCGATGTAGCCTCGCCCGCCGTCGAAACTGCGTGCGGAACCCTCGACCTCGACGGTGCCCGCGAGCCCGTGCCCGAACGAGACGATTCCGTGAAAGCACTCCATGAATGGAACGAGCCCGTACCACCCCATGATCCCGGGCGAACGCCACGTGACGGGCCACGGTTCGAGCGGCGTCGTGTAGTCGATGCGACCGCGCAATTGAGGCACGTCGAGCGTGACCCCGTCGGGGGTGAAGTGATTGCCCCCGACCTTGACCTCGAATCCGTGAGCGGATGCCTCGAACTCCTCAACTGGGTACGTGTGATACCACGAGCGTCCCGTGAGTCCGTCGAGCACTTGCACGAACGCCTCGTCGCGGCTCTCGCCG
>JANNCX010000223.1:0-5817 GCA_031387145.1 Salinibacterium sp. | reverse complement strand
CCCAGCTTCCTGCTGACGAGTTCCCTTACCTCAACGAGTCCGCCGCGGCGCTCGCCGCCGCCGGCTACGACCCGGCGGAGGAGTTCATCTTCGGCCTCGACCTCGTGCTTGCCGCCCTCGAGCCGCTGCGAGCCTCCCCATAGCGACGCTCGATTGCGAGGGCTGACGCCAACGATTTACTGTGGCAGTCGTCGCGGGCCAGCAGGTGCGGCGAAATCATCCATCGGGCGCAGGATGGTGCCGCACGCTGGCGCCCGCCCCTAGATACTCGGCCCCCACGCTAAACTCGGGGTGCCAGCCTCTGTAGCTCAATGGAAGAGCAGTTCCGTCCTAAGGAAACGGTGGGGCGTCGAGTCCCTCCAGGGGCACGACGGATTTCTCTCAGAATTCCTTGTAAACACTGGGAACATTCGCGGGATGCCGCGGATCATGAAGTCGGTTTGCCCACAACTGAAACGCACATCACCGAATTTCTGGGGGTTTCACCCTCCGTTTTCCCACGCTTGGTCAGTGGATGAAGATGGATAGTGGCGCTCGGCTAGGTCTTGGAGGGGAGTCGACTCGAGGCAGCATTCGTGATGGCCTGATGAACCCGCATTAGCCCAGGGTCTCCCGTGGAAGCTCGCCGCGTGACCACAATGATGTTGCGCCGCACCGGGTTCCGCAAGGACAACATGACAACTCCTGGCGGAACGGTAGTCGCGCCGAGCTCGGGAATCAGGGCGACTCCGACTCGTTCGGCGACGAGTGCGAGCTGCACTTGGAAGTCGGTCGCCTCGGCGACGGTCTGGGGTTCGAACCCGGCGAGGTCGGTTGCGCGGTGAACCATGTCGTAGCACGTCCATTCGCGCCCGGGCACGATCCAGTCGTGGCCGGCGAAGTCGCTGAGGTCCACGAGTTCCTCGCGGTCGCCTGACCATTGCGATTCGTGCACGGCCAGGTTAACGGTTTCGGTTGCGATGTGGGTGACCGTGAAGCCCAGCGCGGTGACTGGGGGCATATTTGAGTAGTTGTGGGCTACAACGAGTTCCACCTCGCCTGCTGAAAGCGCTGCCAGCGCGTTGCTGGGTTCCATCTCGATGAGTCTGAGCTGGATGTTGCCACTTTCGGTGTCGGCGAGCGCTCGCCATGCGTTCGGAATGATGGTCATTGCCGCGGTGGGGAAGGCCGCAACTCGGTAGGTTCCCGCGGTACCGTCCTTGAGTGCACTCACTTCCATCTCGGCCACGGCCAGCATGTCGACTATGCCGCTGCCGTGCCGCGCAAGAAGGTGCCCGGCTGGCGTCACAACGATGCGTCGACCTCGCCTCTCAGTGAGTTGGACGCCGATTTCGCGTTCCAAGCCTGCGAGCTGCATCGAGATGCCTGGGGCGGTGAGATTCAGCGACTGTGCGACGGCGGCGATCGTGCCCAATCGATCGAGCTCGGCGAGCATGTTCAGCTTTCGAATGTCCAACACACAGCAAGATTTACTCTTAAGCAAAGAAAAAGTAAATAGACGTGAACAATTCGGGCGCGCAAGCTTGAGCCATGGCATCAGCGAAAGTAGTGGCAGCGGGGTTAGCGGTCGTCGTTCTGTGGGCGAGTGCGTTCCCTGCGATTCGGATGGCCGCGCCGGAGCTCGGCCCGATCGGATTGTCGTTCATCCGGCTCCTTGTTGCGACGTTTGCCCTTCTTCTTCTCGCCCCGTTTCTCAAGGTTCGGATGCCCGCCGCCCGAGATCTTCTTTTGATCTCGGTTACCGCATTCTTCGGGATGACCGCCTACCAGCTGCTTCTGAACACCGGCGAGTTCTTTGTCCCAGCGGGCACGGCTAGCATCATCGTTGCGGCAGCACCGCTTGTATCGGTCGGCATCGCGGTGGTCGCATTCAGGGAGAAGTTGACCGGCATCCGTATCGTCGGCAGCATCCTTGCACTCGCGGGGGTTGTCACGGTGTGCCTGGCCCGGGCCGGTCTCAGCCTGACGGCAACAGTGTGGATCGTCGTGGCCGCGATGATCGTGCAGGGCATTTACCACCCACTATCTCGGATGCTGTTGCGCAGGTATACCGCGCTGGAGGTGGCGATCTACGCAATGGTGGCAGGAACAATCATGACCATCCCTTTCGTCCCGTTCGGATGGCAGGCGATCGTCTCGGCCACCCCTGTGGCGTGGCTCGGTGCCATCTACCTCGGCATACTTCCGTCCGCGGTTGGCTTCGTGCTCTGGGGGTACGCAGTTGCACGGCTCCCTGTGATTACGTCCACATCGCTGCTGTACTTGGTGCCCGCGGTGGCGGTCCTAATTTCCTTCGTCTGGCTCGGCGAGGTTCCCCTTCCCGTCGAGCTCATCGGGGGTGCCGTGGTGATTGTTGGCGTGGCTGGGATCAGCCAAGGGGATCGAATACTTGCTCGGTTCCGCAGACGAGAACCTGACCTCGTACTAGAAGCGGTTGCGCCCCGATGAATCGCGCCGTGGGCCGACGGGGGCCTCAACCTGCGTTTCTACAGCGCCGGTCGCGCCGTCTGAGGCAGTGAGCCGCGGAGCTCGAGTTCCATCACCCATGACTTCTTCTCGCGAGCCAGCAGTTTCTGGTCCGCCTTCGACAGCGTGATGATGTTGCCGATTAGGTCGAATGCCTCACCGATCAAAGCGGGCAGATCTTCGATGTCAACAGTGGATGCTCGATCAAGAACCTCGGCCGCAACCGCTGGGTCGATGCCGTCGAGCTTGAGGAGCGCAAAGATCTCGCGGGCATCCTTCTGGCCCTTTTCGGAGAAGTGTCGGTCGAGCAGAGCCGCCATCTTGGTGGCGATGTGTGCCTCAAGGCGCAGGAGTGTCCACTTCTCGAACGCGAGCTCGTCGGGGTACTCCGCAAGCACCTCGACCTTGAGGCGCAGCTTGCTGCCGAGTTGGGACTCGAAAGGCAGGTAGATGTCGAGGTGAACGTTATCGATCGTCGCCCGCAGCTTTCGCCCTTGGTGGTTGTTGCTGGGGGAGAGGTCTGTCATCAGTTGCTCGAGCTTGTGGCGACTCTCTTGCGAGGTGATGAGGTCGATGTCGAGGCTGATTTCGCCCCCGACGCGAACGAACGTCGCCCATCCGCCGATGAGGATCGACGGCTCGAGGTCGTGACCGATTCGGTCGACGAGCGCGCGGATGACTCCGCTCTCGTCTTCGTAGAGGTTAGGCACTGGTTCGCTGCTCCCAGTCGGCGTCGGCAAAAAGTTTCGCCTTGAGGGCGCGCGTGAACTCGGCTGCCTGCCAGCCTGGGCTCGCCCACAGGTCGGCGTAGGTTTGCGCGAGGCTGGCGTATCCGGATGTCCAGGTGCGAGAGGCAAGCGGATCTTCGGTGAGGATGATGACCTCATCTCCCTCTGGGAAGTCAGCTTGAGAGAGTGCGCGCGTTGTGTAGACGATCCGCCGGCCGAGGTCGGAGACCGTGTTTCGACCGCCGAGGTGGTGCACCGCGGCGGTGCTGCCGCTGAGCGCGTAATTGACTTCGACGTCGTCGAGGAACGCTTGGGCGGCGAACAAGGTTGTGGAGACCATGGTGTCGGCGCGCAGGTTGCGGTGGGCGGCGAAGGCTTCGAGGAGCTTCTCGGGTGAGACGACCGTATAGCCACGGCGCGAGTTCGGGCGGACGGCACCAATGTCTACGAGCCGCCCGAGAGCCAGGTGGGTGGTTGATGGCGCGACCGACGCAGCATGAGCGATGTCGCCGATGCTGTTCCAATCGCGCTGACCGTCTAGCGCGGCGTCGGCGAGAGTGCGCCAGACTATCTCCACGTTCTTCATAGCACCATTGTCGCAGGTTTCATATAAATATGGAAGAATTCATCCGTATTTATATGGATGAGCTGGGAATCCGATTGCCGGGCCAGATTGAGCGCAGAGGGGCCACAATAGCGATATGACCTTCACCGAAGCGGAAAGCCGCGTTCTTGAGGCGCTTGACGAATCGGCGCTCGTCGCGGATCTGCAGCAACTGATTCGAGTGCCGAGCATCACCGGATCCTCCGCCGAGTCAGACCTTCAGCATCGGCAGGCCGCCGCGCTCACTGAGCTGGGGCTAAATATTGATGTGTGGTCCATCGATGTGGAATCGGTTCGGGCTCACCCCGACTTCCCTGGCGATGAGACGGACCGGGCCGAGGCGTTCGGTGTGGTCGCGGTCATGCCAGCGGCCTCGCCGGATTCGCGCCGGCCGGCGCTCGTGCTTCAGGGTCACGTGGATGTGGTGCCGGTGGGCGATCCGCTGAAGTGGCCAGACGATCCGTTCGGCGGTCACATCAGCGGTGACATCCTGTACGGGCGTGGCGCTTGTGACATGAAGGCCGGACTTGCCGTGAACATGGCGGTCGCGCGGGCCCTTCGCACATCGGGGGTGCAGCTCGAGCGCGCCTTCGGTGTGCACACGGTCGTCAGTGAGGAGGACGGTGGGCTCGGGGCATTCGCGACGCTTCTGCGCGGGCATCGCGCGGATGCCGCTGTCATCACCGAGCCGACTAGCGGCGCGATCGTTACCGCAACTGCGGGCGCCCTCACGTTTGAACTCCGTGTTCCCGGGCGGGCTGCGCATGGCAGCGCTCGCCTGGAGGGGGTGAGCGCGTTTGAGGCTTTCCTGCCCATTCACCTGGCGATTCGCGAACTGGAGACACAGCGCAATGCCGGTGGGGATCAACGATTCGTTGAGAGCAGCCTGCCGTATCCCATCTCGGTCGGGCGGCTTCGGGCGGGGGACTGGGCATCGAGCGTTCCCGATCTCTTGGTAGCGGAGGGTCGGCTCGGGGTTCGACTGGGGGAACCGGTCGAAGCAGCTCGGCTTGAGTTCGAAGCCGCCGTGGCAAGCGCGTGCGTCACAGATCCCTGGTTGAGGGACAACCCCGCTGTGGTGACCTGGCCCGGTGGCCAGTTCGCCAGCGGCTCCCTCGACGAGGACCATGCGTTCATCTCAGAGGTCTCGGATTCGGTGACCGCGGTGCAAGGCCCCACGCCGCATCGCCGTGCCGCTCCGTATGGGAGCGATCTGCGCCTGTATTCGGGTATTGGCGGCATTCCTACGCTGCACATCGGCCCTGGGGATGTGCGATTCGCGCACGCTCCGCGCGAGCAGGTCGGCCTAGCCGAAACATTCGCCATTGCGCGTGCGCTGGCGCTTCTCGCTGCCCGCCGCTGCGGGGCTTTCGTGCCAAGAAGAGAGGGAGCTGCGCGCGCTGCCGAGTAGCGAAGGTTCGGTGCTGACCGAGCCGGTCGACGGTGCGCGAACGACCCAGTTCTCGTCCCTCGCGGGATAAACTCGGGGGTGCTGGCCTCTGTAGCTCAATGGAAGAGCAGTTCCGTCCTAAGGAAAGGGTTGGGGGTTCGAGTCCCTCCAGGGGCACCATAGACGGCTTACTCGAACCATCACCCCTATCCATGGCGGTGAGCAGGTCGTCTAGGGTTTGCCAGCTTGTCTGATTGTTTCGCGCCGCGTGAGCGACCTTTGGGTCATGCGCCTGAATTGCCGCGCGGGCCTGAAGCAGCGCGGTCTCGTGACCGTGACCGGCCTGCGTCGCCTCGAATCCAGTCTGTGCCGCGAGTAGTTCGCCAAGGGGTGCAACCATCTCGTGGCCGACAACTTCGTCGTTCATGACGAAGATCCGTTTGAAGATCGCCTGATTTAGTCTGCGACGTGTCTCGTCGCTCGCTTGCGCGTACAGCTCTTCCGGTCGCGCGAGTAGTTTGAGGCACTCGTTGATGAAGTTCGCTCCAGCGGAGAGGTCGTCGTTGACGTCATCTAGTTGGGTTTGAAGGGTCAAACGTGCCCTCTCGATCTCGCGCACTTTGGCATGG
>JANNCX010000184.1:0-3979 GCA_031387145.1 Salinibacterium sp. | reverse complement strand
GGGGGACCCGCCCAACGCGGTCTAATAGCCCAGAGGTAGCAGGCTCATATCCAGTCCCCGCAGCGACCGCACAGTCGTCCATTCGGCGCGCCCCCGGCCTCTTCGGTAGATTCGAGGCATGCGAGAGCTTCAGGCCCACATCATTTCCGCGCTCAACGTGCGCGCAGTCATCGACCCGGCGACGGAGGTTCGCGCACGGATCGACTTTCTCAAGGCGTACGTGCGCGCATCCGGAGCAAAGGGCTTAGCCCTCGGTATCAGTGGTGGGCAAGATTCGTCGCTCGCGGGCCGCTTGTGTCAGCTCGCGGTCGAAGAGCTTCGCGCTGAGGGCGTCGAAGCCGAGTTCACGGCCGTGCGGCTGCCCTATGGCGTGCAACAGGACGAAGCGGATGCCCAGCTCGCGCTCGACTTCATCCGGGCCGATCACGAGCTGACGTTCAACATCAAGGGCGGTGTCGACGGATTCGAGGGGGAGTACCTCACGGCGACGGGCACCGAGATGACCGACTTCACGAAGGGCAACGTCAAGGCGCGCGCCCGCATGATCGCGCAATACGCCCTCGCCGGGCAATCCGGGCTCATTGTCGTGGGCACAGACCACGCGGCTGAGGCCGTCACGGGATTCTTCACGAAGTTCGGCGACGGCGGGACAGATGTGCTGCCGCTCACGGGGCTCACGAAGCGCCAAGGCCGTTCGCTTCTGCAGCACCTTGAAGCTCCCGAGCGGCTCTACCTCAAGGCGCCCACTGCCGACCTGCTCGACGATAATCCCGGCCAGACCGATGAGGCCAACTTGGGGCTCAGCTACAAGCAAATCGATGACTATCTCGAGGGACTCGAGGTCGAGGCATCCGTCGCAGAAGCGATTGAGCAGCGGTACACATCGACACGCCATAAGAGAGATGTGCCGGTGTCGATGTTTGACGACTGGTGGAAGTAGCGGGTTAAACCACGAAGGCCCGACGCGCGTGCGCCGAGCCTTCGCTATAGACAGGTGCTACGAAACAACGTCCTTGACGAGTTCGGCATTCACCTTGCGCATGCGGGAGACCACATATCCCACGGCGAGAGTGATGAATGGCAACAGCACGAGGAACCAACCAAGCGGGCTGAGCGCCCACGGCGTCACGGTCGGGTCGACACCTTCTGCGACGGTTCCCGCGAGGAGTGCGAACCGTGACATGAGCAAGTACAACCCGAGTGCGAGGCCGATTGCGGCGAGCACTGGCGCGATCATCGTGACGAAGATGTTTTCGTCACCCTTGTTCTTGCGGAAGTACGCGATGACCGCGACACATACGAGAATCTCGATGAGCACGATCGCAACGACCGCAAGTCCGCTCGCCCAGAAGAAGAGCGTGAGCACGGGGTCGAGCTGCAGAACCGCGAAGAGCACGATGACGACGCCCGTGATGATCGATGTGACGACGGATGCACGAGCAGGAGCACCGCGACCGTTGACGGTACCGAGCGAGGCGGGAAGCACGCCAGCGCGACCCATCGCGAACAAGTAGCGCGCCGACGCGTTCTGGAACGCGAGGAGGCCCGCGAACAGGCTCGAGATCACGAGGATGCCCATGACGGTTGCCATCCAGGGTCCGACGTATTGTGCCGCGAGAGCGAACAACACACCGGCCGGATTGACGAGGCCTTCAGACAGCTCGAGCGTCTTGTCGACAACGACCGACGCGCCCATTCCCGTGACCATAGCGAATGCCGTGAGTGCGAAGAGCACCGTGATAACGATGACCGCGAGGTACGTTGCACGAGGCACAGCGCGCTTGGGGTCTTTCGACTCCTCGCCGTAGATGGCCGTTGCTTCGAAACCGATGAACGATGCGAACGCGAACGCGAACGCGATTCCGGCCGCGCCAGTGATGCCGCCCGCAAGGATGAGAGCGGGTGAGAACGATGCCGCGAAGTTGAGTCCCTCCGGCCCACCGTTCGCGAGAATCGCGATCGAGGTTACGAGGAGCACTGCGAGTTCGAGAACCATGAGCACTCCGAGCACCTTGGCGCCGACATCCACTCGCAAGAGCGACAGCACAGTGACAAGAGCCCACGCGATCAATGCCCACGCCCACCATGGCAGCAAGCCGAACTGGCCAGCGACGACAGCGCCGAAGAATCCGAAGATCGCGAGCTGGATCGTGACGTAGGCGAGGATCGACACGAAGGCCGATGCGATGCCCGCGTGTTGGCCGAGGCCGCGCCCGATGTAGGCGAAGAACGCGCCGGCGTTCGTGACTCTGTGGCTCATGGCGGCGTAGCCGACGCTGAAGAGCAAGAGCGTGATTCCGACAAACAAGTACGCGCCGGGAGCTGCTGCGCCGTTGCCCAAAACAATGGCAACTGGCACTGCGCCCGTCATTCCGACGAGGGGAGCCGCCGCGGCGACCACGAAGAAGACAATTCCGAGAACTCCCAAGCGACCCTTACTAAGAGTCGTGGTGTTTTCGGGTTCGGGCGGGCTTGACGCCATAGTGATACTCCTCATTGAGCTCAAGTGCGGAATCGTGCGTATCCGAACGATCAAGTACACAATGGCGAAGAGTGGATGCTCGCGTCAAGCCCTTTGGCACAACTCGCGAACATCATTCGGATGCGAACAAGTGCCCGAGGTGGGTACACTCGGGCGCTATGACCGAACTTCACGGATTTCTGCCGCCACTCACGCCTCGCGGGTCAAGCGCACTCGTTCCGCCGCCGCCGTGGTACTACTCCGGCACTCTGCTCACGGTCGAATATCTGACCGATCCTGCGAACGTGCGCGCCATCCTCCCCGCCGACATCGACCTTGCGCCCGAGGAGCCTGGCGCCGTTGCGCTCATTTGGGCGGACTGGCAATCGTGCAGCGAAGGTGGGCTCGAGCTGCTCGACCCAGTGCGCTCGCAATACCTCGAGGCGTTCGTCGTCGTGCGCTGTTCGTTCGAGGGCACCGTCTACAGCCGCTGTGTCGCGATTTGGGTCACGAAAGACTTCGCGATCGGTCGCGGGTGGTTTCAGGGCTATCCCAAGAAGCTCGGTTCGGTGCACGTCACGCGTGTCTTCAATCACGGTAAAGCGAGCCCGCGCGTCGAGCCGGGCGCTCAACTCGGAGCGACCCTCGCGGCATACGACCACCGACTCGCATCAGCCGTAGTAACTTTGCGCGAGCCGAGTGACTCGAACGGTTTCGTCAACGGACACCGCATGCTCCATAACCGCTTCATGCCGTCGATCAGTGCAGGCCAAGGCCTCTCGCTCGACCAGCTCGTGGCGATGGGTGGCGTTGACGCTGACCTCGGCCAGGCATGGCGAGGGGATGCCGAACTCACGCTCGCGGATTCACCGTGGGACGAACTGCACTCGATCTTGCCCGTCGGCGAGATTCTCGCCGGGTACTACCGCGAGCTCGGCGTCACGTTTGCGGGGGGCGAACTCATCGCCGACCGCTCACGCGCCGTCTAGCTGGTCGAGAACTAGTAGTCCGAGAGGTACTCGGCGATCTCCCACGGCGTCACTTCACGCGTCGTCGGATCCTCGGTCGCCGATTCGTAACGCGTGACCTCGTCGCGCTTCATGAGGTCGAACGTCGAAATGAGAGGCGCGCCGATGATTCGCGTGAGCGCCTCGTTCGCCGCAAGCGCGTCGAGTGCCTCGGTGAGCGTCATGGGGAGCACCGGCGCGGCCTCGTTCTCGTACGCCCAGCCCTCCGCCGCCGCCGGCACAGCGAGCTTCTCTTGGATGCCGTGCAAGCCGGCAGCGAGAATACCCGCGATGAGCAAGTAGGGGTTCGCGGCGCCATCGCCGAGTCTAACTTCGAGTCGAGTGCCCGCACCGCGCTCGGGCGGAACGCGCAACATCGCGCTGCGGTTATCGTGGCCCCAGTTGGCGCGGTACGGCGCGAGCGTGTCTGGCCCGAGGCGCTTGTATGCGTTTACGGTCGGGTTCGTGAGCGCAGCGAGCGCGGGGGCATTGTGCAGGATGCCCGCGATCA
>JANNCX010000123.1:0-1909 GCA_031387145.1 Salinibacterium sp. | reverse complement strand
GGTCGATCGAGCCCGACCGTACCAACATGTCTGCGATCTCCAGGGCTTGCTCTCCCGTATCGGGCTGCGAAACGAGGAGGGAGTCGATATCGACACCGAGCTTTGCCGCGTATTCAGGATCGAGTGCATGTTCGGCATCGATAAAGGCCGCGATACCGCCAGCGCGTTGTGCGTTGGCGATTGCGTGCAAAGTAAGAGTCGTCTTTCCGGAGGACTCTGGACCGTAGATCTCGACGATACGGCCGCGCGGTAATCCGCCAATACCGAGCGCAACATCTAGCGCAATCGAGCCCGTCGGAATGACCTCGACCGGCGCACGATCATCGCTACCGAGGCGCATGACGGAGCCTTTACCGAATTGGCGGTCGATTTGTGCGAGTGCAGTCTCAAGGGACTTCTCGCGGTCTGCTGCTGATGCCATTACCTGTTCTCCGTTTCATTGCGACTCGTGCTCCGCACGTGCCATGGATTGCTGCCCATAGGCTGTCGATTTGCGTCGTTCATGGTGTTGAACTGTGCGGCCCGATGATGCAAGGGCCGCAGCCTCCCGACAAAGGCTGGTGTTGCTATATCGCCACGCTACGCGCGACTTGCGACATTTGACCGGATCGCCATGCGTATTGTGGATGAAACGTGTCTTCTACAAGACGTTAGGGAGCAGACTAGCAAGATACGAACGAATGTTCGAATGGCACGCGCGGCGTGTTGCTACTTCTTTGGCTCGCGCTGGCCGACGCCATACCGGCGCTCGAGCGGCACATCCATGACGTCGCACAGTGCAAGCCAGATGACTCGAGAATCGACACCGAG
Organism: Salinibacterium sp.; assembly: GCA_031387145.1. Lineage (GTDB taxonomy): Bacteria > Actinomycetota > Actinomycetes > Actinomycetales > Microbacteriaceae > Rhodoglobus. The sequence continues at coordinate 1,099 of JANNCX010000123.1, read as the reverse complement.
CGCGATGCCCTGATCGGCAGTCACTCCACCAATCGCACCAAGAACCAGATCGTGCGTGAGAACGCGCCCGTATTCGGCACCGAATTCGTCGGACACCGCCACTCTGAATTCACTCACACGCATGATTCAACGGTAGCCGTGAAAGCACAGTGCCCCGGCCATCACGACCGGGGCACTGACTAATGAGATGGTTTGCTGGCGGGACTTAGCGCGAAACGAGACCGCTGTCGAACTCGGCGACGAGTTCGTCGGTGAGGGCATCCGGAATCTCATTCATGCTTTCGATCACTGCGAGACTCTCGATGACCGCTAAGCGATCGCCGACCTCGCGCATGATGACTGAGATGGGAGTCTCCAGGGCGTCGGCGACAGACGCGAGAATCTCTGAGCTCGCCTCTTTCTGGCCTCGCTCTACCTCGCTGAGGTACCCCAAGGCCACGCTCGCCTTACTTGCGACCTGCCGAAGCGTGCGACCCTTTTGCAGACGGAAGTCACGGAGAACATCCCCAATTTCTTGACGTACTAGAACCATGTGCCCTCCTTCGTTACCACAACTCTACCCACTCCCAACTGTGGTTGAGATGTGAACTCGATAGTTGTAACGAGATCGGGACGAGCACTATTCCCGGCTATTGCAACAAGCGCGCAAGCTCCCTCAGCGATTCGTCTACGGCTGCCGCTCGAATCTGGTCTCGGTCGCCCGTGAGCGCCAGCCGCTTCGTGTGAACCTCGTCACCGATTGCGAATCCGAGGTACACGGTGCCGACGGGCTGGCCGTCTTGCTGATCGGGGCCCGCGACTCCCGTCGTCGAGATTCCGATGTTCGCTGGCCCTGCCTCGAGGGCGAGTGCGGCCCGCACTCCCGTGGCCATTTGAGCTGCGACATCCGGATTCACGGCGCCGTGTTCGGCGAGAAGAACTGGATCGACCCCGAGCACCGAGTGCTTGAGCTCGGAGTTGTACGCGACGATTCCCCCAAGCACGACCGCGGATGCGCCTGGAACCGAAATGAGTTCGGCCACGAGCAGTCCCCCCGTGAGCGATTCGGCAACTGCAATCGTGAGACCTCGAGCTTCGAGAGTCGCTACGAGAAAAGCCG
>JANNCX010000101.1:0-4623 GCA_031387145.1 Salinibacterium sp. | reverse complement strand
GTGGCAACGTCGACGGAGCAATCGTCGTCTCGCATCACTCCGGTGACGATTTCTTTACGACACTGGATGCCACGATCCCCGTTGTATTCGGTGGTCGACCGTATCGGCCGGAACAGCACACCAACAATTACGTCGACGTCGACAATGCCGCGGGCGCTGCAATGGGCACCCAGTACTTGATCGATCTGGGACGCAAGCGGGTCGGGTTCATCTCGGGCCCGGCGAATATGCAAGCCGCAATCGACCGTGCCCAGGGTTGGCGCTCGACCCTTGAGGCCGCCGGACTGCCCACGGATCTCGTGAGCAAGGGCGACTACACGATGCTCAGCGGAGTCAACGCGATGCGCGATTTGCTTTCGCAAGCTCCCGACCTCGACGCCGTGTTCGTCTCGAGCGACCTCATGGCGACGGGTGCGCTTTCGGTGCTTCGCGACCGCGGCCGCCAAGTGCCGCACGACGTCGCCGTCGTCGGATTCGATGATAGTTCGGCGGCGACCAGCGGCGAGATCCAGCTCACGACGGTCCACCAGCCGTCGCGCGAGATGGGCGCCGAGATGGCGCGCATGCTCTTGGCTCTGCTGCGAGGCGAGCCGACGGAACGGGAGCGCGTCATGCCCACGAGAATGGTCATTCGCGACAGTGCTTAGTCCTCGTCGCGGCCTGGGCCGCGGTCTGTGTCTCTGTCGCTTTCGCTCAAGTCGATCGTGACGTTGCCGTGGTAGATGTCTTTGTCGCCGTCGCCTGCGACGGGTGCGGGCGCCGGGAGCGAGGTCTGACGGTCAAGCTCCAATTGAGCCTCGTGGCGCGTCGGGTGAAAGACCTCATCGCCGATACCCATCACGCCGCCGTGCGAACCCGACGTCTTGCTCTTATTGCTCAAGTCGATCCAGCCGAAGTGTTGCGCTATGTAAAAGAGCACGCCGGTCGCAACGAAGATGACGACTACTAACCAGGGTTCCACTCCAGCAGCCTACGTCGCGTCGGAGGGTCGTGTCGGTACGACGACGGGCCGACCGCCCACGAGGTGCAACTCAACCGCGAGACCGTAGACGCGCTCGATGCGCTCCTCCGTAAGCACATCGGCGGGGCTACCTATTGCCTCGAGCCGCCCCGCGGCGATGAGTGCAAGCCGATCCGCGTACGCACTCGCGAGGGACAGATCATGCAAAACCACGACGACGGCACGGCCCTCGCCAGCGAGGCGGCGAGCGATTCGCATGACCTCCTCTTGGTGGCGCAAGTCGAGCGAGGCCGTCGGTTCGTCGAGAAACACCGTTTGTGCTCGCTGAGCGAGCACGCGCGCTAGCGAGACGCGAGCTCTTTCGCCACCCGAAAGGGCGGTGTACCTGCGGTTTGCGAGGTGAGTGATGTCAGCGGCATCCATCGCAGAAGAAACGGCCGCGATGTCTTCGCGACCTTCGATAGTGCGCGCCCACGGCGCCCGGCCCATCGAAACGATCTCGATCACGCGGAAGGGAAAGCTCACTTGATTCTCTTGCGTGAGCACGCTGCGCAATCGAGCGAGTTCGGAGTGACGGATTCCCGCGACATCGCGTTCGTCGATCCACACCGCACCGCGCGCCGGTCGTCGCTCGCCGCTCAACACCCCCAGCAGCGTGGACTTTCCCGCGCCATTGGGACCCACGATCACGAGCACTTCGCCCGCAACCACGTCGAGAGTGATGCCGTCGAGCACCGTAATTGCATCGAGGTCGACGCTCACGTCGACTGCGCGGATCATGCCCATCCCCCGCTCCTGCGGCGCTGACGGAATAGCAGGTAGAAGAAGAACGGCCCGCCGATGAGTGACGTGAGAAGGCCGATCGGCAGATCAGCGCCGGGCACAATCGTGCGCGCGATGAGGTCGGCGTAGACGAGCAGCACCCCTCCTCCGATCGCCGTCGCGACGATCAAGGGTCGGTGCTTTGGGCCGATCGCCATGCGGATGATGTGCGGAACGACGAGACCCACGAACGCGATGATGCCGACGAACGCGACCGCGACTCCCGTGAGTAGAGCGACGAGAAGAATCGAACCGACGCGCAAATACTCGACATTGACACCGAGGTGACGTGCGTTGCGCTCGCCGAGAGCGAGCAAGTCATACTGGCGACCGAGCGCGATTGCCGCGGCGGTAGCGATCGTCGCGACCACGGCAACAATCGCGACTTCGGACCACCGAGACCCGTTGAGTGACCCGAGCTGCCAGAAAATGATTTGTTCGCGACCACCCGAGTCGGCGACGAACAGCAAGAACGCGAGACCCGCTCCCGCGAAGGCGTTGACCGCGATTCCCGTGAGCAAGAGCGTGACGACTTCAGTTCGACCGTTGGCGCGCGAAACGAAGTACACCAAGAGCGTCGCTCCGAGCCCGCCGACGAATGCGAAGATCGCGAGGGATCCGCTGCCGACGACGGTTGCGCCGAGCACTATCGCGATCGCAGCACCGAGCGCCGCCCCGGAAGAGACACCGACGACGCCGGGTTCGGCGAGAGGGTTGCCGAAGATCGCTTGCATGACCGCTCCCGCGACCGCGAGAGCTGCGCCGACCGCGAGCGCCATGACGATGCGCGGAAAGCGCACAACCCACAGCGTCGACTCGACGATGGGGTCGGTAGGTGCCCAGGAGTTCTGGATGCCCATCGCTCGTAACACTGAGCCGATGACTTCAGCGGGGCTGATCGCGAGTTGACCCACCATTGACGACACGACGACACCCGTCACGAGCAATGCTGCTAATACGACCGACAGAACGGCGGCGCGCGTGGAACGATTCGCCCAACCCACAACTGCCCTCTCGATCGACTTCTTAGGTAAGCCTAATCCGCTACGAACTCGCCGTGCCCCCGCGCTCGGAGTCGCGACCGCAATCGTTCCGCCGCTCGGTCGAGCTCCTTGGGGCGCGCGTTGCGATCGATACCCGTGAAGCTGTACTCGAAGACCGACCACGACGGCCACACGTGCAAGTGAGCGTGCGGCACCATATAGCCCTCGTACATGACACCGACGCGCGCCGACCCCCACTCCTCTTGCTGCGCGAGGCCGATGATGCGGCCGACTCGGAAGATGTGCACAGCGAGGTCCTCGGCCAGATCCGTCCAGCGATCCACCTCGACAAGAGGGATCACGAGGGTGTGCCCCGGCGTGCGCGGCTCGATCGTGAGAATCGCGAAGCACGAGTCATCCCGCCAAATGAATCGGCCGGGCGCTCGCCCCTCGAGAATGTTCGTGTAAACGGAACTCATCGGGCCAAGCGCGAATCCAACCACTCGATGAGGTCGCCGACGACCTCGTCGCGGTTGGTCTCGTTGAACACCTCGTGCCGCGCTCCCGGATAGACGATGGCCTCGACATCCGTGAGTCCAGAGCGCGTGACGTACGCGGCAGCGAGCTTCTCGACACTCTTCTCGCCGCCGAGCGAGTCTTCGCTCCCGATCATGATCAGCAACGGCAGGTCGTGCTCGAGGTTCTTCGCGGGCTTGCCCAAGAGTCGCAATCCGTCGGGTATTCCGAAGAGCTTCGCGGCGGCCGCGTAGAAGCACAGCGGGTCGGCGACGAACGCTGCCGCGACAGCGGGGTCACGGCTCAACCACTCGAAGCCCGTGGTACCGAGGTGCTTGTGCTTCGCGTTGAGATCGCCAGAGTTCATGTCGGTGAGCGTACGGAATGCTGTGCCCGCGAGCACCGCCGCGTCGTACTCGGCCGAGTGCGTGTTGAGAATGATTTGCTCCATGAGCGAGCCCCACGACTGCCCGACAATCACGAGTGGGATGCCCGGATTCTCGCCGCGCACGATCGACGTAAATTGACGCACGCCTTCGATCGTGGCTCGCAACCCGCCGGGCCCGAGCTTGCCCATCTTGGACAAATCGCCGTCGTGTTGCTTGACGCCCGTCTTGCCGTGCCCGCGGTGGTCGTCGGCGTAGACGCTGTAGCCGGCCGCAACGAGGTCGGCGGCAAGGGCTTCGTAGCGCAAGGCGTGCTCACCGAGCCCGTGAGTGATCTGGATCACTCCCTTCGGCTTCGCCGCCTTCCAGGAGTAGTAGTAGATCGTGACGCCTTGAGCGTCAACGAATGTCGCGTCATTTCGCACCGCGGTAGATTTTGCCAATGGAGCCTCCTTGCCCGATCTCAATCGTAGCGCCGGGCTGTGGGCCTCGCGCAGCGGATGCTCGGCTCACGACTCGCGCGTGATCTCGACCTTCACGAAGAGTGTCGATCCGAACGGCCCCGCATACACGCCACGCAGCGGAGGCACGTCGTTGTAGTCGCGACCGCGCCCCACGAGCACGTGACGGTCGCCGATCTCAATCAGGTTCGTGGGGTCGAAGCCGCGCCACGATCCACCGCAGAACCACTCGACCCACGCGTGCGATTCGCCCGCGATGGTCTCGCCGATTTCGGCGCTCGGCTTGGGGTGCAAGTAGCCGGAGACGTAGCGCGCGGGGATGCCGACTGACCTCAAGGCTCCGAGAGCCAAGTGCGCGATGTCCTGACAGACGCCCTTACGCACTGCCCACGCTTCCGCGGCGGTCGAGTGCACTCCCGTGACACCTTGCATGTACTGCACGGCGTCGCCAATAGCCGTCGCGATGTCGAAGGCGGCGGTGCAGGCATCCGCTG
>JANNCX010000094.1:0-2113 GCA_031387145.1 Salinibacterium sp. | reverse complement strand
CGCCGATGTGCGAGTCGTGCAGGAATTGTTGGGGCACTCGTCCGTCGCGACGACGCAGATCTACACGATGGTCACGGCCGACACGTTGCGGGACATGTACACGACCGCCCACCCGCGCGCGCGTTAACCCTCAACCACAGGTAGAGGTGAACCACGCAGCCGGGCGCGTGGCACGGCCGGGCTCACAAATTGCGCCGCGTACACTCGACACATGACAGTGCAACGGGATGATTCGGCGGTTCTGCCGGGCCTCGAAGCACCCGTCATGGGCCCAACGGGTCGCCCCCTGACCGAGTTCGCCGAACCGCCGCCGTTGCGCGGCCACGGGCCAGCTCGCGTTATCTCCCTCTCAAACCAAAAGGGCGGCGTCGGCAAGACGACGACGACGATCAACCTCGGGGCGGCGTTCGCCGAGTACGGTCGCAAGGTGCTCGCGGTGGATTTCGACCCGCAAGGCGCGCTTTCCGCGGGCCTCGGTGTGCCGACTCACGATGTACCCACGATTTACGACTTGCTCTTGGGCACCGTCAAGAATCCGGCCGAAGCGATCATCCACACGGCGTATCCGAATCTGGATGTGATTCCCGCGAACATCGATCTGTCTGCCGCCGAGGTTCACCTTGTCAACGAGGTTGCGCGCGAGACGATTTTGGCGCGTGTGCTGCGCAAGGTGAGCGACCAATACGACGTCATCTTGATCGACTGCCAGCCCTCGCTCGGTCTGCTCACGGTCAACGCCCTCACGGCGGCGCACGGCGTGCTCATCCCGCTCGAGTGTGAGTTCTTCGCGCTTCGCGGCGTTGCCCTCCTCGTAGAGACGATCGACAAGGTTAAAGACCGACTCAACCCAGCGATCGAGCTCGACGGAATTCTCGCGACGATGTATGACGCTCGCACGCTTCACTCGCGTGAAGTGCTCGAGCGCGTCGTAGAGACGTTTGGTGACAAGGTGCTCGAGACCGTGATCGGCCGCACCGTGAAGTTCCCGGACGCGAGTGTCGCTGGAGCTCCCATCACGAGCTTTGCGCCCGAGCATTCGGCGGCAGACGCGTATCGGCAACTAGCGAGAGAGCTCATTGCCCGTGGTGCCGTCGCCTAGCGGCGCGATGGAGTTGGAGACGGAGGCGGCAGGGTTCTCCGTGAGCCTGAGCAACTTCAACGGGCCCTTCGATCTGCTCCTCACCCTCATCGCGAAGCACGAACTCGACATCACCGAGGTGTCACTTTCGAGCATCACCGACGAGTTCATCTCCTACCTTCGCGGGCTCGACTCTGAAGAAGAGCTCGATCAAGCGACCGAGTTTCTCGTCGTCGCGGCGACGCTGCTCGACCTCAAGGTCGCTGGCCTGCTCCCGCAAGGTGAGCTCGTCGAAGCAGAAGATGTCGCGCTGTTAGAGGCTCGTGACTTGCTCTTCGCGCGACTCTTGCAATACCGCGCATTCAAAGAAGCGGCTGCGTGGTTCGGCGGTCGGTTCGACACAGAGTCGACCCGTCACGTGCGCTCCGTGCGGCTCGAAGAAAAGTATCGCAAGCAGACTCCCGAGCTCGTGTGGACTCTCACGGCGGATGACTTCGCGGCGCTCGCGGCGCTCGCTCTCGCCCCACGCGAGATCCCCACGATCGGGCTCGACCATCTCCACGCACCCCTCGTCAGTATTCGGGAGCAAGCGGCCCACGTGGTAGCGCTGCTGAGACGGGGCGAACCCATGACCTTCCGCCAACTCATTGCTGGAGCCGATCAGAAGGGCGTGATCATCGCGCGCTTTCTCGCCGTGCTCGAGCTGTACCGTGCATCCGCAGTCGGCTTCGAACAAATCGAACCGCTCGGCGAATTGACCGTGCGCTGGAGTGCCGAACACTGGTCGGACGATGCCCTCGCAACCCTCGGAGCAGACTATGGAAACTGAACGCGCTCTCGAGGCGATACTCATGATCGCGGATGAACCGCAGAGCCTCGTGTCCCTCGCGACCGCGCTCGGGCAGCCCGTGCCGGCCGTACGGCAATCGATCGAGCGACTCGTCGCCGACTTCGATGGGGTGGATGGTGGCATCCGTCGCGGATTCGAATTACGTGAAGTTGGGGGTGGCTGGCGCATCTATGTGCGCGCCGAAC
>JANNCX010000035.1:0-7447 GCA_031387145.1 Salinibacterium sp. | reverse complement strand
GCGCGACCAGATCATCCAAGCGATGAATCTCGACCCCGCAACCCCGGTTGATGTCGATCTCGGCACGGGCTCGTTGCTCTTGCAGGCCGCGACTGGGGGCATCAACGACGTCACGGTCACTATCGAAGAAATGGCCTTCGGAGCCCTCACGGGTTCGATGGTCATCACGGCGTCGAACATCCCGCTCGACAGCAGCCGACCCGTCGAAACTCTCGACATCTTCGTGACCTTCAGCGAGTCAGACGTGCAGAAACTTGCGGGCTACTTGAGCGGAATCGAGCTGAACTCGATCGAGCTCTCCGACGGACTCATCACGGTCGATACGGAGTTTTCGCTCTTGTTCGTGTCGGTGCCGGTTTCGGTCGGTCTCGCGCCGTCCGCGAGTGACGGCGGCATCAGCTTCGAGCCGCAAACCATCACGCTCGCTGACAACGAGATCTCGGTGCAAGATTTGCGCGACAATCCGTTGTTCTCGTCCCTCGCAGTTGACCTCTTGAGTTCTCGAGACTTTTGCGTCGCGACGTACCTGCCGAGTGCCCTCACGGTTACGCAAGTGGATGTCGCTGACTCGACCCTCGTCGTCACACTCAACGGTGACGGGGTGGCTCTCGGCGACCCCGCGTTCTCGACAGTCGGCACCTGCCCACCGAGCTAGCCGAACACACTGAGCCGCGGCGCTACTATTAAGGCGGCTTCAGGGACCAATCCGGGTTCGCTCGCCTCACCTAAATAACCCCGTGAGGTATCGACCTTGTCCACCAATCCACTCGCCCCATCGTGGCTCGCGCGCCCCGATGACGCGAACGCGCTCTCGCCGCTCGTGTGGTCGCGGGGCGCGCGCCGCGAGAGTGACGGGCTCGTGACGATTGCGGGAGTTTCCACGTCGCGACTCGTGGAGCAATTCGGCAGTCCCTTGTATGTCGTGGACGAAGCTGACGTCACGACTCGCGCGCGCGGCATCCGTGAGTCATTCGATCGCGAGTTCGCGCGCGTGGGCGGTTCTGCGAAGGTCTATTACGCGGGCAAGGCGTTCTTGTGCACGGCTGTCGCGCAGTGGGTGACGGATGCCGGCCTCAACATCGACGTGGCGAGCGGCGGTGAGCTAGCCGTCGCTCTCGCCGCTGGAGTAGATCCCGCGCGGCTCGGGCTTCACGGAAACAACAAGAGCCTCGCTGAAATCGATCGCGCCGTCGGTGTGGGCGTCGGGGCAATCGTCATCGACAGCGTCATTGAGATCGAGCGAGTCGCCGAAGCCGCTTCGCGGCACGGCCGGATCCAACCCGTGCGATTGCGCATCAATAGCGGAGTTCACGCGTCAACTCACGAGTACCTCGCGACGGCTCGAGAAGACCAGAAATTCGGCATTCCTCTAGCGGATGCCGCGGCGGCAGTAGCCCTCATCCGCGCCGAGTCATCGCTCGCGTTTCTCGGCCTGCACTCGCACATCGGGTCACAAATCTTCGAGTCAGACGGCTTCGCCGAAGCCGCGCGGCGCTTGTTCGCTCTCCACGCGCAACTACTTGAGGGTGGGCCCGTGCCCGAACTCAACCTCGGCGGTGGTTTCGGTATTGCGTACACGACGGCGGATGAGCCGCTCGACATTGACGAAGTAGCTCGTAGGTTCGCAGACATCGTCGCCGCGGGGGCTGCTGAGCTTGGCATCCCGATCCCCGTCGTCGCGATCGAGCCTGGGCGAGCGATCGTCGGTCCGTCGACGACGACGCTGTACACGGTCGGCACAATCAAAGATGTCCTCGTTGATAGTCACGCGACGCGCAAGTACGTTTCCGTCGACGGCGGCATGAGCGATAACGTACGGCCCGCGCTGTACGGAGCGAACTACTCGGCGCGCATCGCGAATCGCTCGAGCAGTGCAGAGCCCGCACTCGTGCGCGTCGCGGGAAAGCACTGCGAGTCGGGTGACATCCTCGTGCACGCCGACTATTTACCGAGCGACGTACGACCGGGCGATATTCTTGCGATCCCGGCAACGGGCGCGTACGGGTGGGCGATGGCGAGCAATTACAACTACCTTGCGCGACCGCCCGTGGTCGCGGTGCTCGACGCGACCTCACGAGTAATTGTTCGTGGCGAAACCGAGGCAGACCTACTCAGCCGTGATGTTGGAGTGAACCAATGATCGAATACCGAAACCTGCGCGTCGCGATTCTCGGCGGCGGAAGCGTGGGCGCGCAAGTGGCTGCGCTGCTGCTCGAGCACCGCGACGAGCTCGCTGCTCGAGCGGGAGCTGGGCTCGAGCTCGTGGGTGTCGCTGTGCGCGACGTCAACGCCAAGCGCGACACCGATATTCCCAAGCACCTCATCACGACGGATGCCGAGTCGCTCATTCTCGGCGCCGACATCGTCGTCGAACTCATCGGTGGAATCGAGCCCGCGCGCACCTATATTCTGCAAGCCCTCCACTCGGGCGCCGACGTCGTGACGGCCAACAAAGCCGTGCTCGCGAACCACGGTCCCGAACTCTTCGACATCGCCGAGCAAGTCGGAGCGCAGCTGTATTACGAAGCGGCCGTGGGCGGCGCGATTCCGATCATCCGTCCGTTGCGCGACAGCCTTGCGGGAGACCGAGTCAAGCGGATTCTCGGCATCGTGAACGGCACGACGAACTACATCCTCGACCGCATGGACACGTGGGGCGACGACTTCGACGAAGCACTCGCCGAAGCGACTCGCTTGGGCTACGCCGAGGCCGACCCAACGGCTGACATCGAGGGCTTCGACGCCGCGCAAAAGGCCGCGATTCTCGCGAGCCTCGCGTTCCACACGACCGTGCCACTCGAGGCCGTGCACCGTGAGGGCATGTCGACCGTCACGCGCGACCAAGTTCACGCCGCGCGTAAGGCGGGTTACGTCGTCAAGCTCCTCGCTATTTGTGAGCGGATTACGGATGCCGAAACAGGCGTCGACGGCGTCTCCGCTCGAGTGCACCCCGCGTTAGTTCCCCTCGACCACCCACTCGCTGCCGTGCACGGGGCCAACAACGCCGTGTTTGTCGAAGCGGAGGCCGCTGGCTCACTTATGTTCTACGGCGCGGGCGCGGGGGGAGTGGAGACGGCATCCGCTGTGCTGGGAGATCTTGTTTCTGCGGCACGCCGACACGTCGCAGGTGGCCCAGGGGTCGCGGAATCGACTCACGCGAACCTGCCCGTATTGCCCATGACGAGTGTCATCACGCGCTACCAAATCACGCTCTCGGTTCTCGACGAGTCGGGCGTGCTCGCGGCGATCGCGACGCTCTTCAGCGACCATGGCGTGTCCGTCGAGGCCGTCTCGCAGTCGGTGCGCGACGGTCTGGATGCCTTGCGCCCCACCGCTACCCTTGTCATAGTCACGCACGAGGCCGCGGAGTCTGCGCTCGCTTCCACCGTGACCGCGCTCGCGGCGAGTCCTGTCGTTGCAAGTGTCATATCCGTCTTGAGAGTTGAAGGACTGTAACCAGTGGCCCACCAGTGGCGCGGAGTGCTCCGCGAATATTCCGATCGCCTCGACATTTCGGATGCGACCCCCATCATCACGCTCGGTGAGGGCGGCACTCCGCTCATCCCAGCCGAGGCCCTCTCTCGCCGCACGGGCGCAAAGGTCTGGGTCAAATTCGAGGGGATGAACCCCACCGGCTCGTTCAAGGACCGCGGCATGACGATGGCCGTATCCAAGGCCGTCGAGCACGGCGCCAAGGCCGTCATTTGTGCTTCGACAGGAAACACGTCGGCATCAGCTGCCGCATATGCGACTCACGCGGGAATCACGGCAGCGGTGCTTGTGCCCGAAGGTAAGATCGCAATGGGCAAGCTCGCTCAAGCAATCGCGCACGGCGCCGAGCTTCTTCAACTGCAAGGCAACTTCGATGACTGCCTTGAGATCGCTCGTGAACTCGCGGAGAACTACCCCGTTCACCTCGTCAACTCCGTCAACCCCGATCGCATCGAGGGCCAGAAGACCGCCGCATTCGAGGTCGTCGAAGTTCTCGGCGACGCGCCTGACATCCACATCGTCCCCGTCGGCAACGCCGGCAACTACACCGCGTATCACCGTGGCTACGGCGAAGAGCTCGCGATCGGTGCCACGACTCGCATGCCGCGGATGTTCGGATTTCAGGCTGCGGGCAGCGCACCGATCGTCTTGGGCCATGTCGTCAAGAACCCCGACACGATCGCGTCGGCCATCCGCATCGGCAACCCCGCCTCGTGGGAGCTCGCGATCGCAGCGCGCGAGCACAGCGACGGATACTTCGGATCCATCACGGACGAGAAGATCCTCGAGGCGTACCACATCCTTTCCTCCGAGGTCGGAATCTTCGTCGAGCCGGCATCCGCGATTAGCGTTGCTGGTCTTCTCGAGCGAGCAGAAGCCGGCCAGATCCCCAAGGGCTCGACGGTCGTGCTGACGGTCACAGGCCACGGTCTCAAGGACCCGCATTGGGCACTTCTTGCGGCCGATGGCTCGGATGTCAAGCCCACTGTCGTCGCGGTCGACACGGCCGAGGTCGCGAGCGTGCTCGGCTTGGTGAGCGCATGACGCCGATCGACCTCGCGGGTCGAAAGGTCACGGTTCGAGTTCCCGGCACTTCGGCGAACCTCGGGCCCGGCTTTGACACGCTCGGGCTCGCACTCGCGATCTATGACGAGCTCATTGTCACAGCTACAGCTGACTCAACCGTTCGAGTCGACGTCATCGGAGTCGGCGAGGGCGAAGTGCCGACCGACGAGTCCAACCTCGTCGTGCAATCGATCAAGTACACGTTCGATCACTTCGGGATCGAAATGCCGGGCCTACACCTCGAAGCCCACAACTCGATTCCCCACGGAAGGGGCCTCGGTTCGTCAGGAGCCGCGATCGTCTCGGGAATCATGGCGGCGAAGGGCCTCCTCGAGGGAGTCGTTGACATCGATTCGGATGCACTGCTCACGCTCGCGACCGAGCTCGAGGGGCATCCAGACAACGTTGCACCCGCGCTCTTCGGTGGCCTCACGATCGCGTGGACGACCCCGGACGGCCCCAAGGCCAAGAAGCTCATCGTGCACCGTGGCGTTTCGCCCGTCGTGTGCGTGCCCGTCGCGACGATGTCGACGGCCCTCGCGCGAAGTCTCCAACCCGAGTCGGTGCCGCACGCGGATGCCGTGTTCAACGTTTCTCGCAGTGCGCTTCTCATCGCAGCACTCATCCAGAGCCCCGAACTGTTACTCGAAGCGACGGAAGACAAGCTGCACCAGGACTACCGCGCGAGCGCGATGCCCGAGACCAACGCTCTCATTCAGGTACTTCGCGCGAACGGCCTTGCCGCTGTGGTTTCCGGTGCCGGACCGTCGATTCTCGTGCTCGCGAGCGACCCGTCCCAGAGGCAAATTGTTGCCGATCTCGTGGCGAAGAATTCGCACAACGACTGGAAAGCGCTCATGCTCGCCGTCGACTTCAAAGGTGCTACAGTGAACACGCACCAGGTAGAAGCTCTCGGTTAGCCGAAGCATCCCGGTTGCGAATCACCCTTCACTCGAGAGCTAGATTCCTGCGCATTCGCTCAGACCGCTTCGAGTGATCAACTCTCCGCCGCACGCATTGAATTCGCGGTAGGGGAAAGGAAAATCCAAGTAGTGACTGACGTCAACATTCGCGCAACAAGCGCGGATTCCTCTGCCGACCTGAGCACATTGAAGCTCGCGGAGCTGCACAGCCTCGCGTCTTCGTTGGGCATCGCCGGCGCATCCAAACTTCGAAAAGGAGACCTCGTGACCGCAATCAACGAACACGACACCAATTCAGACGACTCCGTGGTCGACGCACCCTCGCGCGCCGCAGCCGAGCCAGAACAACAGAGCGAGCCTGTAGCCGTGCGCAAGCGCACGTCGCGCCGCGTTACGAGTGCTGACACTGAGGCGATTGCCGCTGCTCCCGCGCTCGCGGGTGCGCCCGTTGTCGACGCACCTTCCGACGAGGCACCAGTCGAGAGCGCACCCGCCGTCAAGACGCGCGCCGAGCGTGTGCCTCGATCCGCTTCGAGCCATGCTGCCGCGGGCGAATCGGGCGACAACACCGACTCGAGCGACAAGACTGACTCGGGCGAGAAGACTGACTCGAGCGACAACAGCGCCGAGCCGACCGACGCACCTGCGGCCGATGGCGAGCAAGGCGAGGGCGAGCAAGGCGAGGGCGGCTCGAGCCGCAATTCGCGCAACCGCAACCGCAACCGCAACGGCGGCGGAGACCGCCAGCCCGCGGCCGACGGTCAGCGCCAGAACAACAACCAGAACCGCAACAACGGCAACCAGCAGCCGCGAGTTGACGGCCCCGACGCCGACGGCGCCGGCCGCAACCGCTACCGCGACCGCAAGCGTGGCCGTGGCCCCATGGGCGACGACTTCGAGCCCGAAATCACGGAAGACGACGTCTTGATCCCGGTCGCGGGCATCCTCGATGTCCTCGACAACTACGCCTTCGTGCGCACTTCGGGCTACTTGCCAGGCAACAACGACGTGTACGTCTCGCTCGGCCAGGTCAAGAAGTACAACCTACGCAAGGGCGACGCTGTCGTCGGAGCAATCCGCCAGCCGCGTGAAGGCGACAACGCGCAGGGCCGCCAGAAGTACAACGCGATCGTGCGCATCGACTCGATCAACGGTCTTCCCATCGAGGATGCCGCGAACCGCGTCGAATTCGGCAAACTCACACCGCTCTACCCGACCGAGCGCTTGCGCCTCGAGACCGAGGCGGGAAAGCTCTCAACTCGCATCATCGACCTCGTATCGCCCATCGGTAAGGGACAACGCGGCCTCATCGTTTCGCCCCCCAAGGCAGGCAAGACGCTGGTTCTGCAGGCCATCGCGAACGCGATCGCCAAGAACAACCCCGAGGTTCACCTCATGGTCGTTATTTTAGAAGAGCGCCCAGAATAAATCAACGACATTCAGACCACCCTCAAAGGCGAAGTGATTTACACGACCTTAGACCGGCCCGCGGAAGACCACACGACCGTCGCTGAGCTCGCGATCGAGCGCGCGAAGCGCCTCGTCGAGCTCGGACACGACGTCGTGGTGCTTCTCGACTCGATCACTCGCCTCGGTCGCGCGTACAACCTCGCGGCTCCCGCATCCGGTCGGATTCTGTCGGGCGGCGTCGACTCGTCTGCGCTCTACCCGCCCAAGCGATTCTTCGGCGCAGCGCGCAACATCGAAGAAGGCGGCTCGCTCACGATTATCGCGACGGCTCTCGTCGAGACCGGGTCCAAGATGGACGAGGTCATTTTCGAGGAGTTCAAGGGCACGGGCAACATGGAGCTCCGCTTGTCGCGCCAGCTCGCCGACAAGCGCATCTTCCCCGCGGTCGATGTCAACGCTTCCGGCACGCGTCGCGAAGAGATGCTTCTCGGCGCCGACGAGGTCAAGGTCACGTGGAAGCTGCGTCGTGCACTCGCTGGTCTCGACCCGCAGCAAGC
>JANNCX010000373.1:0-3619 GCA_031387145.1 Salinibacterium sp. | reverse complement strand
ACTTGCTTGCCGTGAGCCTTCATGACGGGGCGATACCCCGGCAGATCAACCTTGGGCGGCCAGATGAAGGGCGCGCTCTTTTGCTGGCAGTCCTTGGTGACGTCGACGAGCACGGGCCCGGGGCGACCCGTGGTAGCGATGTGATACGCCGCCGCGAGCGTCGCGGGAATGTCCTCGGGCTTCGTCACGAGGAAGGAGTGCTTGGTAATGGGCATCGTGATGCCCACGATGTCTACCTCTTGGAACGCGTCGGTACCCATCGAGGTCGAAAACACTTGACCCGTGATCGCGAGCAGTGACACCGAGTCCATGTGTGCGTCTGCGATTGCCGTGACGAGGTTAGTTGCGCCGGGGCCGGATGTCGCGATCGCAACACCCACGCGTCCGCTCGACGATGCGTACCCCTCTGCAGCATGGCCGGCACCTTGTTCGTGACGCACGAGGATGTGGCGAATCGTTTTCGAGGCCATGAGCTCGTCGTAGAACGGCATGATGGCACCACCCGGCAGGCCGAAGACGTCGGTAATTCCAAGGTGCTCGAGCGAGCGCAAGATCGCGCCCGAACCCGTGAGAATTTCGGGGCTTGTCGACTTCGGTCTCGGCGTGGAGTCCGTAGGCATGAATGATTCCTTTAGTGGTCTGGTCAGTGGTGGGCGATCAACCGGTGACCGCGCCCTGCGATGCAGAGCGAACGAGTCGAGAGTATTTCGCGAGAACGCCACGGGTATAGCGCGGTGGAAGGGGAGCCCAGCCGTCTCGGCGAGCTTCCAGCTCTGCGGGCTCGACCAGTAGGTCAAGCGAGCGAGCTGCGATATCGACCCGTATCAGATCACCATCGCGCACGAAAGCAATGGGACCTGCATCCACTGCTTCGGGAGCTATGTGGCCGATACACAGTCCGGTTGTGCCGCCTGAGAACCTGCCGTCCGTCAAGAGTAGTACATCTTTGCCCAGGCCAGCGCCCTTGATCGCGGCCGTGATCGCGAGCATCTCGCGCATTCCTGGGCCGCCCTTGGGGCCTTCATAACGGATGACGACGATGTCACCGGCGCTTATCTCGCCGTTCGTGAGGGCATCCATGGCGAGGCGTTCGCGCTCGAAAACTCGAGCCGGGCCCTCGAAGACTTGAGTGTCGAAACCGGCCGTCTTGACGACTGCACCTTCGGGAGCGAGTGACCCGTGCAGGATCGTGATCCCGCCGCTCGAGTGGATGGGGTTGTTGAGCGTGCGCACAACCTCACCATCGAGCGGGCCGGGATTCAGCGCCTCAAGGTTCTCGGCCATGGTCTTGCCGGTCACGGTGAGTGTGTCGCCGTGCAGCAGTCCGGCATCCAGCAGCGCCTTCAGCACGACCGGCACCCCGCCCTGACGATCGACGTCGTTCATGACATATTTTCCGAACGGCTTCAGGTCACCGATGTGAGGCACACGGTCACCGATGCGGTTGAAGTCGTTTAGACTCAGGTCGACTTCGGACTCGTTGGCGATGGCCAGCAGGTGCAGCACGGCATTGGTAGAGCCACCAAAGGCCATCAGCACGGTGATCGCGTTCTCGAATGCCTCTCTCGACAGGATGTCGCGAGCCGTGATGCCCTCGCGCAGCAGACCGACGACGGCTTCGCCGCTTCGGTGCGCGTAATAGTCGCGGCGCCGATCGGCGGACGCGGGACTAGCGCTGCCGGGAAGACTCATGCCGAGCGCCTCGGCGATGCTCGCCATCGTGTTTGCGGTGTACATGCCGCCACACGCACCCTCACCCGGCGCGAACGCGCACTCGATGCGTTTGGCATCCTCGAGACTCATCTTGCCCGCGCGCACGGCGCCAACCGCCTCAAACGAGTCGATGATCGTGATTTCTTTCTCGGTGCCATCGCTGAGCTTGACCCAACCCGGCGCGATCGAGCCCGCGTAGAGAAATACGCTCGCGAGATCTAGGCGGGCGGCTGCCATGAGCATTCCGGGGATCGACTTATCGCAACCCGCGAGTAGCACCGAGCCGTCAAGGCGCTCGGCTTGCATGACGACCTCGACGGAGTCGGCAATGACCTCGCGGCTCACGAGCGAAAAGTGCATTCCCTCGTGGCCCATCGAGATGCCGTCTGACACTGAAATCGTGCCGAACTGGAGCGGGTATCCCCCACCCCCGTGCACGCCCTCTTTAGCGGCTTGCGCGAGCCTGTCGAGGCTCAAGTTGCACGGTGTGATCTCGTTCCACGAGCTCGCAATACCGATCTGGGGCTTGTCCCAGTCGGCGTCGCCCATGCCGACGGCGCGCAGCATCCCGCGCGATGTTGTGGCTTCGATTCCGTCGGTGACGGTGCGGGAACGCGGCTTGATATCGTGCGCGGAATTGGGACGCTGAGGCATGTTATGAGGGTAGCGCGTTCGCTAGGAGGGTCACTGCTCGTGCACATCGCCCTCGCGCAAGTCCGCAAGCAGAGCGAGAGCACGGGCGACTTGCGTCGGCCCCGGCACGCGGAAGTTTGCGAGCGTCGCGCCTTCACCGCTCTTGAGCCCCACATCGTCTGCCATGAGCGCCGCGAACGCGTCTTCGTCGGTGACGTCATCCCCCGCATAGAACACGGCGTCGGCCTCGGTGTACCTGCGCAAGTGCTCGACGGCCTCACCCTTCGTCGTCGAGCGAACCGAAAACTCGAGCACGTTCTTGCCTTCACGAATCGTGAGCTCGGCGACCTCCGCGGTCGCCTCACTTCGAGCGACGAGATGAGCGACGCGACTGTTGTGATCCGTCGCAAGGCGCGTGTGCAAAGCGAACCCAGCGGGTTTGGGTTCGAGCCACACATGGTCGACAGAATCGGCAACCTCGCCGAGCACTGTGTTGAGTACACCCACTTGTCGCAATTCAGCGGTGTCGAGAGTTACTTGGAAGGCAGGCGAATCGAGCCGAATCTCGATGCCGTGCGAACCGACGAGTAGCGCCGAGTCCGGTAGATCCGCGACTTGTTCGAGACTCGCGAGCGCCCGGCCCGAGACGAGCGCTACCCGCGTGTTGGGCATCGCGAGCAAGCGCAACACCGCCACGCGGGCTTCGGGTAACGCTCGGGCTTGCTCCGGGGCATCCACTTCGGCGGCAAGAGTGCCGTCGAAGTCGAGCGCTACGAGGAGGCGCTTGGTGCGCGCGAGCTCGCGCAGCGCACCAACAAGTGGCTCGGGAAGTCGTGAGAATTTGGGCGGGGTGTCGACGTCAACCATGCTGTCAGGGAGCCTCTCGACGTTCGACGGTCCACTCACCGTCACCCGTCAGCTTAATCGGCATGATGCGGTCCGCTCGCGCGAGCCTGGTGTGTTCGAGGGTGTCGAGAAAGTGGCTCGACCAGCGAGCAACATCGTTGTGCAGCACGCGCTTTCTCATGGATCGCATTCGCAATCTACGCTCACTCTTGGGCATCGAGATCGCCGTGAGGATCGCCTCCTTGAGGCCCTCAATGTCGTGCGGATTGACGAGCAACGCGCGCTTGAGCTCGTCGGAGGCTCCCGTGAATTCGCTCAAGATGAGCACGCCATCGTCGTCGAAGCGACTCGCAACGTATTCCTTCGCGACGAGATTCATTCCGTCGCGCAGCGCGGTCACGAGCATGATGTCGGCCGCAAGATAGAG
>JANNCX010000345.1:0-5513 GCA_031387145.1 Salinibacterium sp. | reverse complement strand
CGACTCGGCGCCGACCTCGGTGATCGGTAGCGCGTGGCTTGCGGGGCGGATAGCCGTGACGCGAGCGGTCGGCGCGGTGGCGTCGACGACGGTGTTCCACTGCTGGCACTCACCGCACTGCCCTACCCATTTGAGGTTCGTCCAGCCGCACTCGGTGCAGCGGAATTGGGTAGCGGGACGAGCCATGCGCACAGCCTACGGCGCACCGGCGACAGCGGGTCGCAGGGCGTTACGCGAGAGTGAGAAAGAGCTTCTCGAGTTCACTCGGTGTCATTCCGTCGTGGTTTCCATTGCCATCTTCGTCGTCGACGACACACGTCAGCATTGCGTTCGCGATGATGGCGTACCCTGCCTTGTCGAGAGCCTTGCTGACTGCGGCGAGCTGAATGACAACACTTCTGCAGTCCGCGTCGGGCCCGATCGACGCGATGAGGCTGTGGAGTTGACCTTCCGCCCTTTTGAGGCGATTGACGATGCGGTGCATGGTCTCGGTGTCGTGCTTCATCGCGATGGATCCTTGCTCTTGTCGAGTGGCCGCATGATCAGTTGCCTACCGTGATCGGCAAGCCGGAACTCCGCCATGCAGTCGTGCCACCGATCACATTCGTCGCGTCGATGTCGTTGCCAAGGAGCCACTCTGCCGCTTGGGCGCTGCGATGGCCGTGCTCGCAAATGATGTAGATCGGCTCGTCGCGTGGCACTTCGTCGAGTCGACTGGTGAGCTCGCTGAGCGGCAGATTGATTGCCCCGGGAACGTGACCCGCGATGAATTCGTATTCTTCACGAACGTCGATGACGATCGTGCGATCGAGTGCCGCGAGAGTCGCGGTGTCGATGCTGTTCATTCGGCCAGGTGAGTTGTCCATCTTGCGAAGATACCCCGGGGGGTATTGCGACGCAAGCGCGGCGGTGGCCGGGTGGCGGGAGCGGCGATACGGTGGGGATTGAGTGAAGGGAGCGCCGTGGAATCCACTCGGCAATTCGACCCCCGGTTCGACCCGGCGTTTCAACGCGGGTTCGAGGGCGCCGAGGTCGCGCGCACCGAAACTGCCGCAGCCCCAGAAACCCTTGAGGCGCCCGAGGCTGCGGCTGACGACGTAGTTGTGAGCCGACTCATCGCAACGGATGCCGCGCCACCCTTGCGCGCAAACCCCTGGGTCGCCGTGCTGTGGATCACCGCGGCCGTGTTGATCGTCGCGGGCGTCGCGGGCCAAACCGTCGCGGAGGTCATCACCGCGGGCCCGACCGCCGAGACGCCGCTCGTCGAGTACGTAGTCCCGGCGATGTTGCGAGCGCTCAGCCCGTGGCTGCTCATCGCTGGGCTGCTCGCGGGCATCGGCGTCATGTTCTTGCACGCTTTGCGGTGGCGCGAATGATGCGGGCGCCGCTCGTCGGGGCCGCGGCCGGCTCAGCGTTGATCGTGGGCGGCGGCGCGGGCGTCGCGCTTTCGGCGGCGCAGTACCTCGACTCTCCGTACGCCCTCAACAGCGCGTCGGGCATGGTGGTGTTCCGGCTCGGCGATGCGCTCGCGCAATACCCGGACTGGCAGCCAGGGTTCGCCGCCGTTGCAATCGGCTGCGGGATGCTCGTACTCACGGCATCCGTTCTCGCAGCTGCCATCGGCCGCAACCAGCTTCGCTCCGACGTGTACTAAACTCTTCCCCGGAACCGTGTCCGAGCGGCCGAAGGTGCAACTCTCGAAAAGTTGTGTGGGTGAGAGCCCACCGTGGGTTCAAATCCCACCGGTTCCGCCAATGTGATCTCGCAAGACATATGAAAGCAGGCAAAATTGCGTAGCTCATGCCGGTCGAGGAGGCGTTAATGCATGTTCAAGCGTCTTCATCAGCGGACCGAGAAGCAGCCAAATTAACATTCCGATGCCTATTCCGGAAAGCCAGAATGTGAAGGCAGCGGTCTTCGGCGGGTCACCAACGAGCAATATGGCCGCCACCAGAAGTGCCGATGCGATAGCGGCCGCGGAGAGGCCACGGAGCCAGCGCTCCCAAGAATAGGAAACCTGCTCTTGTGCGGATCGAACGACCTTTTCTATGGCGGGACCTCCAGCAAACCGGTGTGCAACACGGGCATCAACCGCGCGAATGGTCCGGTGGCCGTAGATCACCGAGAACGCAATGTAGGCCGCAGCGAGTCCATGGGCCCAAGTCGCGGAAGCGCCACCATTAAGATCGATTGTCGAAACGACTAGTAGCACCAAGTCAGTCACGGGTACCAAGATTAGGATCACCGCGCTCGTTCGTTTCCATCCGAGCCCGTATCGGGCAAATAGCCCGATACCTAGCAGAACCCAAAAGGCTACTTCGCAGCCGACGATGATGAGTGTAATCACGAACCTGCACCCGTTGTCACTCGGCGGACCAACTGCTGCAAGTCGATCTCTATGACGACACCCGCAATCGCGTTCATGGCGAGACCGTCACCGACTAGACGCACGATCATTGCCGCGTCGTCGTCGCCGCCAAGCTCAGCAGCAATCGCGGATTGCCAACACCGACCACTTTCAGTGAGGCGCTCGCGCACCTCCTCTCCGATTTCTCCATCCGCCCCTAGCGCCGGAAGCATCGCTGAATAGAGGGTCAGATCGTCGCCGATCGGCGTTGACAATCGGAGCCACGTTTCGACAGTTGTACCAGTTTCGGCAGCCTCGTTCATCGCCGAGTCGACGTCATCAATTGCACTTATCGCCAAAGCCTCAACAAGCGATGACCTGGTCGGAAAGTGGTGCATGAGGCCTCCCTTCGAAACCACCGCGGCCCGCGCCACGGTGTCGAGAGATGGCACGGTACCGAGATTGATGGTCAAAGCCCGAGCAGTAGCGAGAATGTGTTCGTAGAGCATTTCTCTACCCTACATGACAGACCGACTGGTCGGTCGGAATAGTTCGTTCCTAGTGATGGTGCGCCGGGCTAAAGCGCTGCCGTAGTGAATCAGGCGTGGTGATCAGGCAACAGTTTCGGCAAGACGGAACTCAGAAGCTCCCGCACGCGCTCGACGCCGGCCGGCTCACCTGGTGAGCCCCACCGCTCCACGGTGAACCGCATGACTCCCGCGAGCACGTGAGTGATGAGGGCCGCTTGCTCGCGCGTCTCGTCGGGTGATTCCGTCGCGGGCGCCGCGCGACGCATCCGCAAAAAAAGAATCTCCTCCATCTCGACACGCACCGCGAAGAGTCGCTCCATCTCCTTGTGAAGAAGCACGGGGCTTTCGCTGATGATGCGCATGCGAGCGCCCGCAAGGGCGAGGTTGCTCGTGTCGACCGGCGCGATCGTGAGCAGCAGACCCATGATCTCCCGCAGCATGTCGGGGCTGTCGGAGGCCAGAAACTGCCGCACGTGGTGCTCGTCGAGCTTGCGTGGCACGCCGAGGATCGCAGCATCCTTCGTCTTGAAATAGTTGAAGAACGTGCGCTGCGATACCCCGGCGGCCTCGCAGATCATGTCAACCGTGACGCGGTCGAAACCGTTATCGGTCACGAGCGCGATGGCACTCCGTTCAATCGTGAGTGCCATCGCCGCGTGCTTTCGCTGACGGAGGGTCGGCTCACGCTGATCCGTCATGCGATATCCCTTCGTTATTCGTAGCGTAGCGATTCGATCGGGTTCTTTCGGGCCGCACGTCGGGCCGGCAGCGTGCCAGACAGAAACGCAATCACCATGATGAGAAGGATGATGCTGATGATGGATGCGGGTTCGAATAGCAAGATGTTCAAACCAGGCAGCGCCGCGAGCGGCCCCGCAGCAAGTGCACCGTTGAGCGCCGTGCCGAGCAGCACCGCCACCGCCGCGCCGATAGCGCTGCCGAGGAACCCAATGAACGCCGCCTCCAGACTAAAGAGCGCGAACACCTTCCCGCTGCGCATGCCCATAGCCTTCATCAACCCAATCTCACGAGTACGTTCTTGCACACTCATGAGTAGCGTGTTGACGATTCCGAATGCGGCCGCGAGGAGCGCGACGATGGCAAACGCGTTGAGCACACCGATGATTCCGTCAATCACTGTCTTAATAACACCCAATTGATCCTGGATCGTCTGCGCCCCGAATCCGGCGCTCGTAACTTCTTGCTTGAGCTCGGCCACTTCGACTTCGGTTAGTGAAGCGTCGAAGTGAGCTACTGCAATGGCATAGCGCGCGGGACCAGTGTCCACTCCAGCAGACTGCACGTCGGCAAGCTCGCTCACGAGGGCAGCGTTTGCCCCCGCGCCCGACGCGAGAAGGCTCGTCTTCGAGACGCCAACGATCGTGGCATCCACTATCTGTTGCTTACCGAGCACGTCGGTGACGCCGAGCTGCACGATCGAACCGACCGCGTCGTCAGCGCTCGCGAAACTGAGCGGTTCGACGTAGTCGGAGGGCAGCATGAGCTGTCTCGTCGTTGACGATCCGCTGAGCTGATCGCCGGCAACAAGATCTGACTTGGTGATTGATGAGGTCGGGTTGACCGTGACCTCGAACTTCGACCCGCCATCGAACTGCACAAAGTCGATCGCTGCGACCTGGATCGGGTCGACACTGAGGATGCCGTCGATCCCGGCGATGGTGTCGAGGTCGGCCTCGGTGAGAGGGTCGCTCGCCCCTGCACCGGGAAGCGCCGGGGCCGTCGCGCCCGTCGAAGCGCTTGAGGTTTCGGGGTCGTATTTCGTAGGCCCGTCACCGGTAGTGGCGGCCGTTCGCGTGACGATGAGAACATCGTCTGCTCCGAGGGATGCGACTTGTTTGGTCACGTAGTCGGTCACTCCCGCACCAACCGCGGTTGTGAGGGTCAATGTGAAGGCGCCGACAAAGAGTGCCATGACGGTCAGTGTCGTGCGGAGCTTGCTGCGGAAGGTGTTGCGAACCGCGCTCGCAATGAGGTCGCACGTTCTCATGCTGCCGCTCCCTTCGAGTTGAGGCTCGACACGATGACGCCATCGCGCAGGAAGACTTGGCGATCGCAGCGCGCAGCCAGTTCTTCGTCGTGAGTCACGATGATGAGCGTGATGCCCTGGTCACGATTCAACGCGAAAAGCGTGTCTTCGACGATCGCACCAGTTGCACTGTCGAGGTTTCCCGTGGGCTCATCGGCGAAGATGACGGTTGGCTCGTTTACGAGAGCACGACTGATTACCACGCGTTGCTTTTGGCCGCCCGACAGATCGATCGCGTTATTCATCGCCTTATCGGCGAGCTCGAATTGCTCCAGCACCGCGAGGCCGCGTGCGCGCCTCTCGCGCGCCGGTGTGCCCGCAATCGTGAGGGGCAGGGTGACGTTGTCTAGTACCGAGGTGCCAGCCGTCAGGTAGAACTGCTGAAAAACGAACCCGAACTCCTTGTTGCGTAGGTCGTTGATCTGACGCGTCGATAGCGAGGCCGTATCGGTCCCATCGAACGCGAGAGTGCCCGAATCCGCATCGTCGAGTAGCGCAATGATGTGCATGAGCGTGGATTTTCCCGAACCGCTCTTGCCGACGATCGCGACGCACTCGCCGTGTTCTACCTGAAAAGTGACGTCCTTGA